>CAIOTJ010000237.1 GCA_903861195.1 uncultured Planctomycetaceae bacterium
CCCATGATGCAGCCGATCCCGCTGCAGAGGATGCACAAGAGCCAGTCGGACGTTTCGAGATCTGATTCCGCGGAGGCCCGCCGGACTTTCTTTTTCGCGGGGCGGCCTCCCGACAGAGACTCGCCGCAATAGCGGCACTTGCGGGCGACGCTCTTGATCTGTTCTCCGCACATCGGGCAGGGAATTTCATCGCCGCCGTCGCGTGTGGTGGAGAGCGATTCCCCAGAGGGGACTTCCCAGTCCTCCTCCGCCTGGCCTTTTCCGTAGACCTCTTCCGCCTCCAGGACCTGCGACTGGGACTCCGGGACGGTGACCGACATCTGGCAACCGGGGCATTTGGCCTTCTTGCCCGAAGTTCCGTCGGGAGCCGTCAAACGCTTGCCACAGGCGGGGCAGTCAAACTTGATCGACATGGCTTCTGCTTCTCGCTCTTTACTCAGTGTCACGCAGACTGAATTCCAACACGGTCTGACCCAGCACAATCTCATCCCCCGACTGCAGCCAGGTCCGTCCGCTCACCCGGCGATCGTTCACCCACGTGCCGTCGGGAGAATCGCAGTCTTCGATTTCGAATCGCCCCCCCCGGTTATGGATGATCGCATGCCGGGGTTCGATGGCGGGATCTTTGAACAGATAGATCTCGCATCGCGGGGAACTGCCCAGCACAGTCGAGTCACGATGCAGGACGAACTGCTTGCCAGCCAAAGGACCATGCTTCATCAGGAGCCAGGCGTTCTTCGTCCATCCCTCGATCAGGCCGACGAACAGGCCGACCATCAAGCCAATCAGGGTGAAGCCAACGCAGCGGCTGAGGTCCGCTTCGCCGGCGGCGGTTGGCAGAAAAATGGAGAGGGGATCAAACAGCAGCCCTCCCAATAACCCCCCCAACGCTCCCCCCAGAGCGCCATTGAGCACCATCTTTCCCTGTCGCAGCGCCAATCCCTGGCCAATCCCCGCGGGAATCCCCAACAGCGACCAGGAGGTGGCGCGACCCATCATCAGAATCAATAACCCCAGGCCCTGCGGCATGCCCTCTGGCCCCAGATCTCCTCCGAATTCCATTGCCATCCCACTCGAGAAGGCAAACAGCAGGTTGATCGGAATCAGCAGAATGCATCCCCCAACAAACCCCACCGCCGAGCCCACCAGAGCCGACCAGGCCGCTCGACCCAGGTTCCGGCATATCAGTCCCTCGGAGGCTCCCAGGAACAAACCGACCCCCGCCGACACGACAGGAAAGAACAGCACCGAGGCGATTCCGTCTTCCTGGGTTTCATCGTCGGAGAAGAAGGGTTCCATAATCGCCCACGCCAGAAATGCCCCCACCCCCGCCGCCAAAGAGAGGTAGAACCAGTTCGAGTACAGGATGCGCACCCACCACGCCAGAGGCTCAGCCTCGGACCGGGACTGCCGCAGATTCTGCTGCACGGCCAGGTAGTCTTCCACCTCGTCCGAGAAGAGATCGTCATGGTCGATCTTCAGGTGGGGTTGCGGGCCTGCCATGCGTTCTCCGGCACTGTCGTGGGCAAGAATGGGTGCGTGTGACTGGTTGATCGCAGTAAACCGCACTGCGGCCAACGCGGGGAATCCGTCGGTTGCCGGAAGCCGGACCTCCGGAGGTGGGGCAGCCGTTCAGTCGGTCTTGGAATCCCCGGCTTCCGGTGACGACTTGGGTGTGGTGTCTTCCGGTTGGGGCGTCTCCGAACCGGTCAGAGCCGGTGGTTGAGATTCTGTGCCACCCTCTGGGGCCGCGGTTTCGGTGGGGGCAGGCAGTTTTTCGGTCCCCTCCACGGGCGGAGAGCCCTGACGGGTTGGTGACCGCCCGACATTCTGCGCGATCAGGAAGCGGGCGAGTTGTTCCTGTTCCCGGGGGGAGAGGGCGTACAGGCGGTCGATCAACTGGATCTTTTCGGCCAATTCGTCGAGGTGGCGACGCATCGCGGCGAGCTCGCTGGTCACTTGCTCTGGTGTCGCTCGCTCCGACTCTCGCGTTTGGGTTTCCAGGAGTTGCAGCCCCGACGCGAGCTTGTCGACGTCCTCATTGGCCTTGTGGGTGATCTGCTCGAGGCCCACCCGCAGCAGCCGTGTTTTGAAAAACTCGAGAGTCAGCGCGGTGCGCTGGTTTTGTTCCCGTTCCGAATCGGTCCAGGCGGCGTACATGTGTCCGAGAATTCCCCCCAGCAACAGCACGCCGGCGATTTGCCAGAAGCCGGACCAGTCGAACCCAGCCAGCAGCCGGGGTCCACGTGCCGCGCGGGGGATCGGACCCGGGCGTTGTGCTGGGTCCGACATCGCTGCGAGGGCCGCCCCGGGAGGCGGGGGGGCCGGGCGGATGCTGGTCCCCACCCAAAACTGTGGGGTCAACACCGGGTGGTTGTCGCGCCAGCGGAACACCCCCTCCTGATTGCGGATGGGATCGAGCACCCAGGCAATCTGCCCCGCACCCGAGAAAAAGTGCCGGTGGATGAAGACGTCGTATTCCGACAGGAAGATCCCAAAGTCGGGATGCGTGTGATACCACCCCACGATTCGCAAGCCCTGGTACCGCGTGTCCATCTCGCGGTTGATCGCCCCCCAGGTGTCGTGGGTGAAGGTCACCTCGGCGGGACCGCTGCGGGCGGCGTTGCTCTCGATGAGGTGCCGCACCTCGACAAACGGGCCCGCGGCATCCCGCTTCCATTGCCCCACCAGCACGCCGCACACCTCGACGGATCGATTCCGCCGGGCGTGCTGCCAGGCCTGTTCGTGGGGGGTGGGGGCAAGGTAGACCCGCAAGTCTTCGCCGGCCGCTCCGGGAAAGGCACCTTCAGGAATCTCTTCCTGCGCCAGCAGACGCACATCCAGGGGGGAATTGCTCATGGGGACTCCTTCACCACGGTGGGCAGTGGGGGGGCGGCCAGCGAACCCAGCACGTCCGGGGCGTCGCCGGCCAATTCATAATGCATCTGACGGGCTCCCACGCGGGCCGTAATCACCTCCCAGGCGGGAACGCCCAGCCGCTCGAGAGGCTGGTCCAGGAACGGCTCGGTACCCGACAGGGTGTGGTAGGTCAGCGGGATGCGCGGGGCACCGCACCGCGGACAGAGCCCCTCCCGTTCGGTCATGCGCCCCAGCGAACTGAAGCAGGGGGTCGCGACCGCGCAGTGGGGGCATTCCAGCCCGCTCAGAAGGTCGGCCTGGAATTCAAGAATCGCCCCGGGTCCCAGATCGGCCTCGGCCCGCTCCCACAGTTGCCGACCGGTGGTGTTGTCCCGTCGCCAGTCGAGCACCTGAACCGGCTCGAGGGGATCATGCGACGGGCAGTCGTCCTTGCGGGTGTAGCTGACAACGTAGCTCTGGTGCGAGAGCCCCTCGAACACGAAGCCCCGCCCCACCAGCGTTTCCAGTCCGTGCAGCCATTTCACCGCCTCCTGGCACTGGATGCCCGCGATGATTGACCCGGTGGTGGGGGTGGTGGGGGTTTTTCCCTGGGCCAAGTCGGCCCGGCTGAGCAGCGCGCAGCTGCGCCGGGCCGCCAGCATCTTCCAGTCATTGGCGCTCATGGTGCATTCGTAGCACGGGCCACACGCCGGGTCGAAGACCCGGGCGACACCATCCAAACGCTCGATCGCTCCATCAATCCAGATCTTCCCGGCCCGGGCGGCGGCCCGATTGATCGCCACCCGCGCCTCCCGGTTGTCGAGCCCGGCGAGGATCACGTCCGCCCAGCGGTAGAGTCCCAGCCCCAGGTCGTACACAATGTTCCCCACCCAGGGGGTCACGGCGAACCCGGGGTGGATCTCCCGTGCCCGCTCGGCGGCGATGACGCTTTTCGCCCGTCCCCGGTCTCCCTCGCGAAACAGCACCGATCGTGACAGATTCGACTGCTCGATCTGGTCGAGATCACACACCACCGCCCGGCCAATCCCCAACAGCGCGAGGTTCTTGAGGATTTCGTTTCCCAGGGCCCCGGCTCCAATCACCAGCACCCGCGCCGCCGCCAGACGCGGCTGGTCCCACCAGCTCATCAGGCGAAATCGCGCGAACCGGTCGTCTTCGGTGTCGATTCGCAACACGTCGCTCATGGGGCCCCGCTGGGTACGACGGCGATCTCGTGGCGGGCTGGCTTCTGCGCCGAAATCTGCTGACAGGTCCCCGCACCGGCGGTGATTTCGGGCTGCAGCCGCAACACGTCGCCCGACCGCACCCCCGCCTGGGACAGGGTCTCTTCTTCGAGCAACTGCCGGCCTGTGCCCCGGTGATGAAACTTGTAGCTCATCAGTTGCCCGTCCGGACTGTGGCGGGGGAGATTCATTCTCTCCACGAGAACCGCAATTACACGGGCGACCTCCGCCTCGGCGGGGACTTCGACGGTCTGCCGTTTGTTGCCCGTGGCATCCCAGACTTCGATTTGCAGAGAACTCATCCGATCCACATCCGCGGGAAAATCAATGATCGCTCCACCGCACCACCTTCGTCGCCCCGTCCTTCGTTGCCCCGCCAGCCTGATCGCCCTGCAAGTCACCACGGGCAGCAACCAACTCGCCGGTGAGCAGGCTGAAGGGAGGGCCGTCAGGGGCCAGCGGATATCCGAGGTGCTTGGCCACAGATGTTCAGGATGCCAGAGGCGGGCTGGGAATGCAAGCTGACGCCCACTTCAGAACGAGGAGTTGACCGGGTTGATGCCCCGGCGAAGTCGTTTCGGACAGCGCACGTCGGGAGTTGTTCCCCCGGGGGGGGAGAACTACAATCCCCGCAACTTTCGCAGCCATGTTGGGAACCGCACAGGGGTGCGGTTTCTCGGCATGTTCGATGTCTCGATTGAATCTCCCCAGGAGCGTGTCTCGATGAGTATCCAGGTTGGCAAGCAGGCCCCTCATTTCGAAGTCCAGGCGTACGATCGCACGAAGGACGGTACCGACGGCCAGTTCACCACCGTGAAGCTCTCGGATCTGCACGGCAAGTGGGTCTGCCTCTACTTCTATCCCCTCGACTTCACCTTCGTCTGCCCCACCGAGATCGTGGCGTTCAACAAGGCGGTGGGAGATTTTGAAGACCGCAACTGTGCCTTGCTGACCGCCAGCACCGACAGCGTCTTCTCGCACAAGGGCTGGTGTGACAGCCACGCCGACCTCAAGGGCCTCAAGCACCTGATGCTCGCCGACATGACGGGCAAGCTCTCTGCGGACTACGGCGTTCTCGATGAAGGCAAGGGAATCGCCTTCCGCGGCATCTTCCTCATCGACCCCAATGGTTTGCTGCGTTACTCGGCCGTGCATGATCTGAGTGTTGGTCGCAACGTCACCGAAATCCTGCGGGTTCTCGACGCGCTGCAAACCGACAAGCTCTGTCCCTGCAACTGGAAGCCGGGCGACAAGACCCTGAACTAGGCGTTGAACCCCTGGCAAAAGA
>CAIOTJ010000238.1 GCA_903861195.1 uncultured Planctomycetaceae bacterium
GAGGGATAAACGGTGGCCCGTGCCGCTAGACCCCCCACCCCGGCCCTCCCCCTCAAGGGGGGAGGGGGCAGGAGAGTTCTCACCGGACATGGGGTTGGACCGTGTGGAAAAATGCGGACGGGGTCCCCAAACGGTCAGTGCGTTCTTCATTCGTTCTGAATACCCGATAGCCGGCCGCCTAGGCAACCTTCGTGAACACACCCGCGCGGGGTCGATGTCAGTCCCCATACTCATGCCGGCTTCTTCCGATGCAGCCCAGCGCGGCCCCAGGTGATCCAACCGTCTTTGTCGGAAGCCTGGACGCGTTGCAGCAGCAGTTGCAGCAGCTTGTCCTTGGTGATGCGGGATTCATCCTCGGGGTCGTCGGGGATCACCACCAACGCCTTGGGCTTGCTGCGGAGGGTCAGGGAGAGGCCATCCGTCTCCTGCCCCGGCACGCGCAGGGTCAGCAGCGGTTGACTGGCGTCGAGCGGTTCGCCGTCCAAATGGCCGGCTTCGTTGCGGGGGCCCGTGACAAGCCATTGTCCCGCACGCAGCACCAAGCCCTCGCACCCATTCTCGCCCTCGCCCGCTCGGCTGTTCAGTTCCGGCGCGCAGCCGGCGGCGTAGGACGGCACCAGGGCTGCATCGGTCAAGGCGAGGGTTATCCCCTGCCCTTCCACCATGTCCTCGCATTCCGCGAAGGCGATGGCGATGCGGATATCCACGAGGCTGGGCTTGTTGCCGCCCCGGGCCGGCGGGTCGATCCGCAGTTCCGCGAGGCCTTGTTGCAGCGGCTCCTCCCCCTTGGCGTCGAAGTCGGAGACGCCGGGTTCCGGGCCATCCAGGTTGGCGGCGGTGCTGCGGCGAGGCTTACCCAGACCAGCACTGCGCGCGGCATCAGCAACGCCCCAGGCTTCGCGCAGACGGGCACGGTGGGGGTCATTCGGTTTGCCGTTGAACAGGAAGTCGTAGACCGGTTCGAAACGGTTCCAGTAGGGCACGGAGTCGCCGCGGCACCAGTTCACGAGGCTCTTGGCCAGAGGAACGGAATTCAGGTCTGAACCGTTCTTTCGCATATGTTCGGTCAAGTCCTTGATGAACAGCTTCAGCCGCTGGTCATCGGCGGTCAGGCTGTCCGCCGGCCTGCCGACGTCCGCGCTCAGGACTGTGCGGAACATCACCGCGAACGCAGGGACCGAGGCACCAACACTTTCCGGGCGACCATGATCTCGGGACACGCACATCTCCTTCCCCTCGCAACAACTCGAACAAGCGCCCCCGCCAATGGTGGCCTTCCGATCGAAGCCTGCGGCAACCAGCGGCCGAGCAGAACAGGTACCGCCAAGGTTTTCCGGAAATTCCGGATCGGGGGCACCGGCAGCCCAACCCAAACGCACACGGGCGTATGGAATTCCTTTGCCGAACGTATCGAGCCGCCGCCGACTACATGATCATTGAATCGTCGAACCCTGACCGAAAGGACTTCGGCGATGACCCACCACGACCCTCAGCCATCCCCTCATTTTTTATTCTGTGATTCCAAGGTAGTAGGTTGGTATGCCAAGTCGTCCCGCCACCTGCAACGGGAAGCTGGGCCAGCTGACCGGGTCACACCCCGAGTCACGTAACCCAGCCTGATACAA
>CAIOTJ010000239.1 GCA_903861195.1 uncultured Planctomycetaceae bacterium
GGGCGATCCCGCGCGCGTCGAAGGTCGCCCCCGCGGCAGTCAGCCGGTCGGCGTGCACCAGATTCCCCGTGGGATCACACGAGAAGATCGCCCCCCGAAACATCTCGGGCAGCTGATCCCCCTGAAAACAGGTCACACTGCACGCCGCGGTAAACGTCCCGGCATGCGAGTCAGCGGTCGTCACATTGCTGCTGAGGGGAAACAACCGGGCCGCCGCGCCGTGCCCCCGCGTCGGCTCGGCCACCACGTCGGCCGGGCAGTTGTGCACCATTTGGGTGGCACTCAGCGCCGGCTGCCGGGCCAGAATCGCCTCGGTCAACACCACGTGCTGCACCTGCACCCGGTTGTAACAGATGAACCGCCGCCCATACGGATCGAACGTCTGTCCAAACTGCGCCCCGCCGCTCGCCCCCTCCCACGCCGATCGATCGGGACGAAACCGGAAATCGGTCCGACCCAACTTCACCGCGGGCACCTCACCAGCGGCGGGATTGGTCACCACCCCCCCGGTCAGGCCACTGGTCACATAGATCCAGCCATCGGGCCCCAACGTCGGATGACTCACCCGCAACTGCGTGCTCCCCGCGGTCGAAAACCCGGTGAACCACACCTCCCGCTCCTCGGCCACCCCATCGCCATCCCGATCCCGCAGAAACAAAATGTCGGGCGCACACGTCACGATCAGCCCCCCGTCCCAGGGAAGCAGCCCGTTGGGGAAACTCAGATTCTCGGCGAAGGTCACCCGCTGGTCGAACGCGCCGTCGCCATCCAGGTCGATCAGCCGGGCAATCCGCCCCAGCCCCGGTTCGCCTGCCGCAGGTCCGTTCGGGTAACCCCGGTTCTCGGCCACATACAGCCCCCCCCGTTCATCAAACGCCATCGCCACCGGGCTCTCGACCAGTGGCTCGGCCGCCACCAGCTCGATCCGCAGTCCGGGCAACAGCTGGAACGATTCCAACTCCGCCAGCGGTGTCTGGGGCCCTTCGGCCGCCGCGAGCTGCGACGCCGTCGTCGCCAGCACCAACCACCACACCCAGGTTGCCACGCGCATGGTTTCGCTCCCGATCCGGCACGGGACCCGCCGACTGCGCGATCCTGCAGCCACGGTCCCGTCGCATCCCTTCAGTCTATCTCGTTTGGCCACCGGAAACAGGCCCCTCGCCCGCATCGCATCGAATCGGGGTGGCCATCATGACCGCGCCACGCCGTCCGCTGGCCCCCCCAGAAACGACTCGGTACAGTCACCCGAAGTTCACGTCCGGGTGAATTTCCACCTCTCCTTGTTCCAATTCCTGGGGACCCTTCATGCTGCGCTCTCTGCTGCGGATCCTGGCACCCACCCTGCTCCTGGCGATGGTTTCTCTCGCCCGGGGGGCCGAACCTGTCGTCGAGCTCCTCTGGCCTCAAGGGGCCCCCGGCGCCGTGGGACAAGACGAGGCCGACAAGCCCACCCTCACCATCTGGAAGCCCGCCGCCGACAAAGGGAACGGCTCCGCCATCGTCATCTGTCCCGGGGGCGGCTACCAACACCTCGCGGTCGATCATGAAGGGAAGCAGGTGGCCGAGTTCCTCAACAGCCACGGCGTCACCGCCATCATGCTCAAATACCGGCTCGCCCCCCGCTATCGTCAACCTGCCCCCATGCAGGATGTCCAGCACGCTCTGCGCACCGTGCGGGCCCGGGCCGACGAGTGGAAAATCGACACCAAACGCGTCGGAGTCCTCGGCTTTTCGGCCGGCGGTCACCTCGCCTCGACCGCTGCCACGCACTTCGACAACGGCAATCCCCAGGGTGACGCCATCGCCAAGCAGAGCTGCCGGCCCGACTTCGCCGTCCTCTGCTACCCCGTCATCACGTTCAGCGATCCCTACACCCACGGCGGCTCGCGCAAGAATCTGCTGGGCGACAATCCCCCGGCCGACCTCGTGAAGTTCTACTCGAACGAGTTGCAGGTCACCGAGCAGACCCCGCCGACCTTCCTGTTCCACACCAACGAAGACAGCGGTGTCGTCCCCGAGAACAGCATCCTGTTCTACTCGGCCCTGCGGAAAGCCAAAGTTCCCGCCGAACTGCACATCTATGAAAAGGGACCGCATGGCGTGGGCCTGGCCCCCAAAGACCCCGTGCTCTCGAGCTGGGGTGGACGGCTCGCCGACTGGCTGAAGGTGCGGGGCTACCTCACCAAGCCCAAGCCGGTTTTCGACTCTCCCGAGAAGGTCACCGACGCCGATTTCGCCCTGCAGGGGGAATACACGGGGGAAATCACCACCGACGAAGGGAAACTCAAGTTCGGAGTCCAGGTGATTGCCCGTGGCAATGGCAAGTTCGATGCCGTCGGCTACGCCGGTGGCCTTCCCGGCGACGGCTGGGACACCACCACCAAGTTCCCCGCCAAGGGCGAGAAATCTGGCGACAGCGTCACCTTCGCCGGCGACCAGGGAGCCGCGGCGGTGATCCGCAACGGCGTCATGACCATCAAGAACGCGAATGGCGGTTCGCTGGGTGAACTCAAGAAGGTCACCCGCCAAAGCCCCACTCTGGGAGCCAAGGCCCCCGAAGGAGCGCTCGTGCTGTTTGATGGCACCAACGCCGATGCCTTCGAGGGGGGCCGCCTCACCGCCGACAAGTTGCTGCAGGAAGGGGTCACCAGCAAGCAGAAGTTCCAGAGCGGCACGCTGCACCTTGAATTCCGCACTCCCTACATGCCCGAAGACCAGGGACAGGCCCGCGGCAACAGCGGCTGCTATATCCAGGGACGCTACGAGCTGCAGATTCTCGATTCCTTCGGCCTCGAGGGGAAAGACAACGAGTGCGGCGGGATCTATTCCATCAGCGCCCCCTCGGTCAACATGTGTTTCCCCCCGCTCGCCTGGCAGACCTACGACATCGACTTCACCGCGGCCACCTTCGATGCCGATGGCAAACAGACCAAGTCCGGCCGCGCCACCATCCGCCACAACGGTGTGGTGATCCACAACAACCTCGAGCTGAAGAAAAGCACCCCCGGCGGGGTCTCGACCGATGGTCCCCAGCCCGGGGCGCTCCACCTGCAGAACCACGGCAACCCCGTCCGGTTCCGCAACATCTGGTGGGTCGCCAAGCCGTAGGCGACCACCATTCCAGACGTTTATTCCGTCGGCCGAGGGGACCACGCTCTCCCCGGCCGATGGACTGGCTCGCTGCGAGTTTTGTTCATCCTCCCCCCTCGGTCTTCCGCCTGGAGTGCCGCGATGCTGTGCCACAAGGAACGTCTGCTCTGGTTGGCCCTCTCTCTGGGAA
>CAIOTJ010000240.1 GCA_903861195.1 uncultured Planctomycetaceae bacterium
AAATGCAGATCGCAGCCGGCCTGGGTGAGATCAAGATCACGGTTGCAGCTGGCACAGAGCTGACGAAAATCGTCGTCCAGACCAGCAATCCGGTGCTGGATGTGATCGTCGACACTGTCGAAATAGCGCACACTCCGACATTGGCCGGAGTGGGGAACTTCGTCGGTCCAGCCGCAGCCGGCGCACTGATAGGAAAGCTCGTCAACAAACCACGGATGTTGTCGATGATCTTCATATTCCGAAGGACACTCAGGGGTTAACGCAAAACCTCGCTTCTCCAACGGGAAAGCCAGACTACAGTGTTATCCCTGATCCCAAAGATCTGGCCACGAACACAAGGCCAACTCCCCGGCAGGTTAAGGAAATGAAGAGGCTGAACCGAGAGCACAACGGTGGCGTACTTTGGGACGATGTGACGGGTGAAGTAATGCAAGGCTCGTCAAAGTCTACTCGTGGCGTTACGCCTCCACAAAATGAAGCACAGGTGGACCATATCATTCCACAAAGCCGCGGCGGTACGAGGACGTCAAGCAATCTAGAACTGCGAACAAGGAAGAATAATCGTGACAAATCGGACACACTTCCTGGGGAGGAGTGAGACTATGAACTGGCCATTCGAAGATGACAAATCGACAGTTGCCGTAACATCACAAGAGATCGTTCGGCGAGAATCTACTATTCTCTACGTCAGCCACGAGAGGGATGAGGATGATGAGATTGTGTGGCAGTTTCATCACGATCCGAACAATTTTGATTTCGATGCAGCAAAACTTGTCCGACTCGACACGATGCTCAGCGTAGATCCAAGCATTTCGGCATTGGGTGATTTGCCAATTGGGTGGCAGGCCACACGAAGAAGCGTTCACGAGAATTGGATACGATCGCCAGTGTCTTAGTTGATCATCCAATGAATCCGCTGAATCGTGGCGTAGCTTTCGAAACGCCAGGGCCACCCTCTGGCAAGAAGGGGCCGCTCTGTTTTCGTCAGCCCCGCCAATTGGGTCCCGTCCACTCACGGTTTGCACGCCATTTTCACTCTCTGCCGCTGGCATTCACAACATCGCAATCCGGCGGCGGCCTACCCCAGAGCTGATTTCAAAGGGTTTGACAACTCGCCGCGGATTGTCTCTTCTACCGAGGCCGTTTGGCGATCTGTGAGGAAGTGAGCCAGCTCGAGTCAACGCCTCAGGTCGCCTCGGACGAATGATCTTCCGATCGGGTACCGAAGATCTTCCGGCTGAGGGCGATTCCCTGGATCCAGCATTCCCTCGTTTGGCCGCCTCGCTTTCAGTGCGTCTGGGCGTCCGATCGCCCACCGCAGCCCTCCATATTTAGTGTAGAAGCTCGCTACCAGTTTCAGCCAGCCCTCAGCCTTGACTCTCAATTATTGAAAACTCGAGACCGGCCGGCTGACGGAATGGAAGCATGTCCGCAACAGTGCCGGGACCGAGATCAACCGGTACACCTGGACCTACGACTCTCTCGGTCGGCCGATCACCCAAACCTCCATCGACGGCACCAGCACCTTCCAATACGACCAGTCCAGCCAACTCACCGGCGTTACGCATAACGGCCAAGTCAGCGAGAACTACCAGTACGACAGCAACGGCAACCGCACGAACACCGGGACGTCGACCGGGACCAACAACCGCCTGCTGGCGGATGACAAATACGACTACCAATACGAAGCCTAAGGAAACCGGCCTCGGCGGACGGACCGGGCGACGGGCCAATACCAGGTCCTCGTCTGGGACCAACGCAACCGGCTGACCAGCGTCACCACGATCTCGGCCACCGGTATCCGACAGGCTGGGGTCGAGTACACCTACGACCTCTTCGACCGGCGGATCGCCCGGAAGGGCGATGCCGACGGGAACGGGGTCTTCGAGACAACACAGCGGTTCGTCTACGACGGCGAAGACCTGATCCTGGCGTTCTCGGGCTCGACCAACGCCCTCACCAACCGCTACCTCTACGGCCCGGCGACCGACGAGATCCTGGCCGACGAAAGGATCGCCACCGGCACCGCCGGAACCGTCACCTGGAGCCTCGGCGACAACCTCGGCACCATCCGCGACCTGGTCCAATACAACGCCACCACCGGCACCACCACGGTCGTCAACCACGTCCGCTACGACACGTTCGGCCAG
>CAIOTJ010000241.1 GCA_903861195.1 uncultured Planctomycetaceae bacterium
GTGAGGGACCTCGCCGGCAGAGGGCTGCCGTTGCACGCACAGGGGACGAATCACACGAAGCGATTGCCAGTCTCTCGGTCGAGTGCGGCCGCGCGGTCACTCGACCGGCCAGGCGGCATCCTCTGCTGCGGATCGGCAACCGGAAGGGGGGAGGCGGGTTCGTGCCCTTCGTGTCCCCCGGGGCACCGCGAAGAGACCGCCATGGCTGTCAACCCGTCGCGACGTAAATACATAACAGTTGCAAATACAAAAATTGGGTGTTACTCTTGGAGTGCTGTTGTATTCTCCTCTTGACTGACAGGTCCGCCCCCATGCCCTCCCGCCGGGATTTGCTCCCCGTCACCGTCTTGTCTGGCTTCCTCGGTGCCGGGAAAACCACGCTGCTCAACCGCATCCTGTCCAACCGGGACGGCCTGCGGGTGGCGGTGATTGTGAACGACATGAGTGAGGTCAACGTCGATGCCCGGCTGGTGCGGCAGGGAGGGGCGGCCCTGCACCGGGTCGAAGAGGAGCTGGTCGAGTTCAGCAATGGCTGCATCTGCTGCACTCTCCGCGAGGATCTGCTGCGCGAGGTGCGGCGGCTGGCCGAGGCGGGGGCCTTCGATTACCTGCTGATTGAATCGACCGGCATCTCCGAGCCTCTGCCGGTGGCCGAGACCTTCACGTTTGAAGATGACGGGGGACGCCGGCTGTCGGATCTGGCCCGGCTCGACACCCTGGTGACGGTGGTGGACGCCGTCAACTTTCCCGACGACTTCGCCTCGCTCGACGATCTTGTCCAGCGGGGGGTGGCTCTCTCGGACGCAGACGACCGGGACCTGGTGCAGCTCTTGGTGGAGCAGGTGGAATTCGCGAATGTGCTGGTGATCAGCAAGACCGATTTGGTGACTCCTGAGCGGGTGCAGGAGTTGGCGGCCCTGCTGCGGCAGCTCAATCCGCAGGCCCGCATCGTGACGGCGGTGCGCGGTGAAATTCCGCTGGGCGAGCTGCTTCACACCCGCCGGTTTACTGAAGACTGGGCCGCCACGCGCGACAACTGGCTCGCCGTACCCCGGGGGGCCGAGGTTTCGGAGACGATCGAATACGGGTTTGGCAGCTTTGTCTTCGAGGCCCGTCGGCCATTCCATACGCAGCGGCTGCGCGACCTGCTCGAGGGAGACCTGTTCAACCAGGTGGTGCGGTCGAAAGGAGTGATCTGGCTGGCGACCCGTCCCGATCACGCGGCCGAATGGTCGCAGGCGGGGGGGGTGTTCCAGCTGCATCCGGCTGGGCTCTGGGCGGCGGCCAGCGACCCGGCGGAATGGCCCGACGATCCGCAATTCCGCGAGGATGTCGATTCTGTTTGGGAAGAGCCGTGGGGAGATCGCCGGATCGAATTGGTCGTGATCGGCCAGCACCTCACCGAATCGGCCGTGCGCGAGGCCCTTGAGCACTGCCTGCTGACCGCTGCCGAATTGGCAGCGGGACCCGACGCGTGGTGCACGTGGGCCGATGAATTCGCCCCCTGGACCGACAGCGAGCCGGCCCCGACGGAGGGGGGCGACGACGGTGTCTCCCAGCGGGCTGGTTGAAATCCGCCGCGGCGGCACCAGCTCACGAAATCCAGAGAACGCCGGCCGAATGTCGGTCCCGGGCCTCGCGTTGCCCGATATTCCAAGAAAAAACTTTCCCGGGCAACGGCTGGATCTCATAATGTAACCAAAGAATTTGTGTACTACTTGCCCTTATGCATAATGGATGCATAAGATCTGTCACGGCTTCCGGAATCGGGATTCCATTCCGGAAGCAACCTTTTGTCTCGGAGATGTTCCTCGATGATTTGCAACCAACGCGTCTATTCGGTCGGGTGGCCGTTGTGGTCCCTGGCCTGTTTCGCCTTGTCGCTCGGCGTCTGGGGCTGGTCTGGGACCAGCGTTCAGGCGGCCACCCAGTCGGTGATGACCGACGGCCATGCCGACATCGGGGTCGCGTTCTCCCCGTTCGAGATGGAGGCGCACGTCCATGGCGGGTCGGTGGTGGATGGCGCGACGCTGCCGGCCGATCAGGAGTTTGAACCGGATGAGGTGGTGTTCCTCGTGGCCCATGCCCGGGTCGCCCCCCTCGACAATTCCCTGAACTTCACGGGAGCGGCCGCGGGGGCCTCGTTCTGGACCCTTCCCGAGTCGTTCACCGCGGGGGTTCCGTTTCTCGGCATCTCCTCGGAGCATCTGAATCCTGCCGACTGGGTGGGGGATCTGACCTGGACCGTCACGGCGGTCACCCGGCCGGCGGGGGCCGAATTCTCAATGTGGGTCGATGGGCTCGCCGGTCCCGAGGTCGCCGTGTCGACGCTCACCGGGCTGCCCGGGCAATTCGTGCTTCCGGTCGGCAGTCACAACCACTTCAACTACGGCTTCAGCCTGCCTGGGCTGTACGCGGTCTCGTTCGAGGTCTCGGGTACGCATCTGAACGATGGCCCGCAGACAACGCAGGGGACCTTCTATTTCCGGGCGGTTCCCGAACCTGGCACGTGGACACTGGCGGCGCTGGCTGGCGTGTGCGTCGCCCTGCGGTGGCGTCGACGCCAGGCGGCCATTTGATTCGGCCCGCCACTCCGGCCCCCCTCGGAGCAGGCTGGGGGGGCGTGACGACTTCGGACCCCACGCCGGAAGTCTCACATCCCCCAGCCGCCTTCCGTCGCCTGTGACTGCCGCGCCATCCCGGTCTGGTGGGCACCCTCTTTCTCAGACTTCTTCATCCCACCGGGTTATCCTGTGCCGATTGCTCGCCGCTCCACAACTGCCATCTGCCCTGAAGACTCCCCGGAGACAGAATTCCGGACCGAAGTCTCCCGAACCGGGATGACCCTCATCGAGTTGCTGGTGGTGGTGGCGATCATGGGTGTGCTGATGTCGCTGCTGTTGCCCGCCGTGATGAAGGTGCGGGAGGCGGCCCGCCGCACCCAGTGCGCCAACAACCTCCGCCAGATTGGCCTGGCGATTCACAATTACTGCGAAAACTACGACGGCTTCTTCCCTCAATCGACTCACGGGGCGCTGAACCTCGATCAATCCTGGATCGTCAAGTTGGCCCCCTATTACGAGAACGTCGATTCGATCCGCATCTGTCCGGAAGACCCCCGGGCCAACGAGAAGATGGCCGAGAAGGGGACCAGCTACATTCTGAATGAGTATCTGTGTGTTGAGGGGCCGCAGCAGGCGTTGTCGATGCGGCACATCAGCTCGACCACCAAGACCATCCTCATGTTCACCGCTTCGGATGACCGCGGTGTCGCGATGACCGAAGATCACACCCATTCGCGGAACTGGGTGCGTCGGCCGTTCGATCGCAACTGGCGGCGGGTGGTGGCCGATATTCAACCCTCCCGGTTTGGCGGCCCTCCCCCGGGAGCCCCCCCCGAGCAGCGGATCGGCGGCTACGCCAACTATCTCTTCGTCGATGGCCGCGTCCAGCTCATCCCCGCGTCGACCATCAAGGCCTGGGCCGATCAGGCCGATCCCACGCTGAACTTCGCCGCCCCCAGCCGCACTCCCGATTATCCCTGATTCCCGGCGCCGCGGGCCCCGTCCGAGGGCATACTGCGGGCCGACCTCTGTCCTGCGAGCCTCACCATCATGCACTTCCACTCACTGTCACAAATGGTCCAGGCCCTGGTCCGCCGCGTCGCCACCCGGGCTCGCCGGCGACGCACCACCCGGGCGGCATGGTCGCCCCTGACCCCGCTCGAATCGCGCCTGCTGCTGAGCGGGACTCCGGTGCTGGATTACTTCCAGACCACCGAACACGTGGATCTCAGCATCGGTCACAATTTTGCGGCCAACACCTGGTCTTTGTCAGTGCGCGATGCCGACGACGGGATCAGCCGGTCGACCGACAACGCTCTGCTCTATGTCGGTGCCGCCGCGGCCGCCACCCGGCCCGCCAGTGCCAGTTTCAATTTTCTGGGGGTCGGTGCCGGTGAAACCTTCTACCAACTGACCGCTGCTCAGAATCCCGACCTGCTGTACCTCGGCCTCGCCTCGTATGGAGTCACCCCGGGACAGGTCGATTCCTACGCCCTCAACACCGAGTCGAAGCAACGGGTCATTGGGTCGGCCCGCTGGCTGAAAATGAGCCTCGTCACCGTCGAGCATTTCAATCCGGATGGCACCGTCGGCACCGGCAAGTTCTCGGCCTGGCTCAACACCGGTCCCACCGTCCTCATGTCCAGTCACAACGATGGTGTGAACAATCCCAATGCCAACGGGTTCGATGCCACGGATGGCATCTCGGCCGACGATGCCCTGTGGGTGGCGGCCGGAGGCCACAACCATGTCAATTACGGCTTTTCGGCCGTGGGCCGGTACGAGGTCAGCGTGCGGCTGTCGGGCTATTTCGGCGACAATGGCAATGTCTCCA
>CAIOTJ010000242.1 GCA_903861195.1 uncultured Planctomycetaceae bacterium
ATCGTGCGGACTCCCGGATATTGCGGCAACAGCTTGCGCAGCCGGTCCCGGACGGCAGCATCCGTCACCTGTGGAGAAATCTCGATCGTGCCCGTGGTCTCGGCCGCCGTCGCCTCGGGATTGTCGTCGGTTGGGGCGGCCACCTCACCCGGATCCGAATCGCTGTCCGCCGTTGCGGCGGGTGCGGTGACGGGAATGGGCAGAATGCTCTGTGCCTGAGCCGCGGTGGTCCCGCCGGAGATGCTCCAGGCCGCACCTGCCGTCAGCCACCAGACCAGCCCGGGAAGTTGGCAACGCCACGGATGCCGCGACTGACGGTGGCAATTCGCGATCCCCGCAGAGCCGTGGAGGGGAGCCTGTCTGCTCATGTTCGCCGGATCACACGGTGAAAGTGCAGTTCCACCTCCCGCTCGACCACCCGGCGGACTCCCTCGACCAGACAACTCGGTTCATGATCGCTTTCCCCCTGCCGCTTGATCTGCTCGAGAGTCGTCCCCGGAAACACGGTGAACGTGCTTTGGTGAATGATCTGATTGCCGGCATCCAGTTCGGGAACAATGAAGTGCACCGTCGCACCATACGTCAGCATGCGGTGCTGATAGGCGTCTTCATACGGCCGAAAGCCGGGGAAGGGGGGCAGCAGACCGTGATGCAGGTTGATGATCCGGCCGGCGAACCGCCAGCAGGTGCCGGCGGGAAGAATGCGCATGTACCGCGCCAGCAGGATGTAGTCGACATCGTATTCGTCGAACAGCTCGACCATGCGGGCGTCGTCGGGCTCGCCGCGCGGTCCCCCCACGCAATGCCAGGGAATGTCGAACTGCTCGGCCACGCCGCGGCAGGCGTCGCGGTTTCCCAGCATCACCGCGGCCGTGGCGTTCAAGCGCCGGTCGCGAATGGCCCGCAACACCGCCAGCGCCGGCTCTGGGCGATAGGTGGTGCAGATGGCCAGACGGCAGGCACGCTGGTGTTCGTCACGCGACCACGTGCGGATCGACAGTTGTTTCTCGGCCCCGATGGCCAGCATCCGCGTGCGGAGTTCGGCAATCGAATTCTGGTCGCCGGGCCATTCACACCGCAGGTACATCGCAAACAGCCGCTCGCTGTCGTGATCGTACATCTGGATTTCGTGAATGTTGGCCCCGGCCCCGGCCACGTGATGGACGATGGGGTCGGCCAGGCCCCGGTTGTCGGGGCCGACGGCAGTGATGGCAACCTGCATGGAGAATTCAACAAAGAAGGCTGGGGTTCGGTTGGTCTCGCACGGGTCCGATCCCCCGAATGGACTCAGGGACTGGTCGGGCCCGCGGGTTGAGAGGCCTGCCGCAACAGACGCAACGCAGCCTCCACCAGCAGCTCGCCGCCGCCGGGCTGCAGCGCGGTGTTGGTCACCTCGTAGCTTCCCTGGGCATAGGCCCCCCGGTTGGGAATGTAGAAGGTCTCGACGAAGTTCGAGAGTTCGACCACGTGGGTCTGCCGGAAGGGAGAGCCCTGCTTGATCGCCAGCCCCAGTTCGACGAACACCTCGCCCGGCAGGAACACAAACGCCAGATCCTCACCGAGGCACAGGGCGTGCACTTCGACCGGCAGTTCGCCCCCAATGCCCGCCAGGCGGTGCGACAGCCCGGTGCTGATCAATTCCTGGGGCGGTCCCTGCGGTTCACGGTTCAGGTACAGATCGAGCATGATCATGCGGTAGGCGGCCACCTGCTCAAAAAATTCGGCCTTCTGGCCCCCCTGGATCGCCTTGAGCAGCTCGCGCGACTGGCGAATCTCGGCCACGCTGGGCTGCTTCAGCGGCAGCCGCACCACCTCGGAGACCACCCGCAGTCGGGGAGACTCGATGCGCTGCGCCAGCGGCAGAGCGGCCACCGCGGTGGCCCCCAGGGAATTCCCGATGAAGTCGGTCTTGTTGCGGTCCTTGCTGGCCGGATTCGAGTGATTGATATCGCCGCAGCACCCCAACCCAAACACCGAGATCACATCGGGCCCCAGCTCGCGACGCAGGGCCTGCTCAATGAAGTACGGATAGTCGGCACTCCATTCGAGGCCCCCGACCGTGTCGAGATGCAGGGCGAAATTCGTGCAGACCGCGATCGGCTTCTGGGCGACCGTGTCGCGGATCACCGCCAGCCCCAACTCGGGATCGATCGGCCCCGCCGCCCGCACCACCCCCGGGGTCGCCAGGCTCTGCCAGGTCTTGACCGAGCCATCCTTCATCACAAATCGCCGGTTGAACGAGACGGGCACCTGTTGCCGCGCGGTGGCAATCGAGACGCTCGCCGGCACCAGGTTTTTCTGCGCCTGCACAATGGCCTGGGTCACCCCGTCAATAAGCCGCGCGGAATAGGCAGCCTCCCCTCCCGGCGACGTTCCCTTCGAACCCAGCAGGCGGTACAGATCGCGGCCGTAATCGGGAGCGGTGTGCGAATGCGTTCCCGAGAGAAT
This sequence comes from uncultured Planctomycetaceae bacterium, assembly GCA_903861195.1. Classification (GTDB taxonomy): domain Bacteria; phylum Planctomycetota; class Planctomycetia; order Planctomycetales; family Planctomycetaceae; genus UBA10511. The sequence goes on from CAIOTJ010000242.1 coordinate 2,449, forward strand.
GATCGCCTGGGGGGGAATGCCCGTCTGGGCCGCCACCCGTTGCCGCACCTCACTGGTGAGATCGAAAGAAATCCCGGTCAGATCGCAGCCCACGAAGGCCGCCCTGGTCTCCCCCTGTTCCCAAACCACCGCCTTGGCCCACAACGGATCTTTTTTCCCCGTGGCGAGGCGCTCGTGGTAATAGCCCGCCATGGGAAAGCCCATGGCGGGGGTGATTTCGACCTCGGCCGCCCCCACCTTGAGCACTGCCTCGGCCCCCTGCACCACCCCGGTCGACAGGACTGCCACCAACAACACCAGGCACAAACGCAGCGTTCGATCAGACATCGGTCGCTCACGAGAAACAGCAAAGGGGAGTGTTTTGTCTCTCTGACCCGGCAGGGAAGACACGCGCCGGGAGTCTTCGAACCCCGCGGGCAACTCTCGAGGATACCGGTCCACCCACGGGGGGCCAAGATGCGGGGGGCAGGTTCAAGTCGCGCGATCCGGGGTTCGCACGGCGTGCAATTCCACCAGAGGCAAACCGGCGTTCATGCTCCCCGAGCGAAACCCGTCGAGATCGAGGGTAACAAACCGGAAGCCCAGGGCATGCAGCGTCGTGCTCACCTGCTGCCGCACGCCGGGATCAAGCAGGCGGGGAAGACAATCCAGGGACAGCTCCAGCCGGGCCAGGTCATTCGGCTCATGCCGCACCCGCAGTTCCCGCTGCTGCAGCAGGTCCCGCAGATAACGCTCGGCCTGATCGACCCGCGAGACCCGTTCGGGGGTCACTTCCAGACCATACGCAATGCGGCTGGAAAGACAGGGAGTGGCCGGCTTGTCCCACGCCGAGAGGCCCCAGTGCTGCGCCAGGGCCCGCACATCGGCCTTGGTCAGGCCCACTTCCACCAGCGGACTGCGAACCGCATGCTCCCGGGCGGCCTGCATTCCCGGCCGCCAGTCTCCCTGGTCATCGAGATTGGCCCCATTCAACAGCACATCAATCCCCAACTGGGGGGCCAGGGCTTCCAGCCGGGTGTACAACTCGGTCTTGCAGAAATAACAGCGATTCGGCGCGTTCCGCAGGTAGTTGGGATCGGTGAACTCGGTGGTGTCGACCCGTTGATGGCGAATGCCAATCTCGCGCGCCTGCCGCTCGGCCTCTTCCCACTCGCCCGACGCCAGGCTGGGACTGACCGCCGTCAGGGCGACGGCCCGGTCGCCACACGCCTCCCGCGCCGCCCGCGCCACCACGGCACTGTCCACGCCTCCGGAAAACGCGACTCCCACCCGCCCCCACTGGGCGATTCGAGACACCAGCTCATCACGCTGGCGGGTCTGGCGGTCGGTCAGAGTTGTCATTCCCTAGTTTTACCAGAGCCGCCCTTGGCGTGACAAATCCGCG
>CAIOTJ010000243.1 GCA_903861195.1 uncultured Planctomycetaceae bacterium
CGCCTTCAGCGTGTTGTGCACGGGCGAGAGGCGGCCGGCGAACCGGGCCAGCCGGTCGAGATGGGCCTGCAACAGCTCGGGCTCATTCCGCCAATCTTCGTCGGCCGTCGGCTGCAGGCGAATCAGCATGGCCCGCACCAGCGCCTGCTGATTCAGCAGGTCGGGCTTGGCCTGCACCAGCTCTTCCAGTTGCGTGCGCAGCAGCTGGTTGTGAATTCCCAGCGAACCGAATCCACCCGATCCCGGATGCCCCAGGTCTTCCACAATCCGCTGGATCAGGTTGGGATAGTCGGGACGCTGCAACCGCGAGAGCAGGCTGCGGCGGTGGTTGGGGTTCAGTTGAAATCCCGCCAGCCAGTCGAGGGCGGTGTCTTCAAACCCGTCGAGATTGTCTTGCGTCACCGCGTTCGCGCGGTTGGTGAAGGCCTCGCGGGTGATCAGGGCGGGGTCGAGGGAGACCGGCAGATTCGGCTCGGCCGAGAGGTCTTCCTGCTGGTGGGGAAAGCCCACCCCCAACCGGCGCTGCAGGTGCTCCAGCGTCCCCTGGGGCTGCTGGTTGTAGGTCAGCAGGGCCAGCCGGGTGCGAATCTGCCAGACCCGGGGAGTCTCGCCATGGCGCTGCGCCCAGGGCCCCAGAATCTCGCGCACCTTCTCGTACTGCTCGGTCGAGAGAAAATGCAGTGCGTGGTAGTAGTAATGGTCTTCGGTGCCGGGAATGAGCTGCTGCAGGGCCGCGGTCCGGTCCTGGGCCAGCACGTAGTCCTCCACAAATCCAATCTCACCCCCCGCCCACGCCACGCCAGATCTTGCCATCAGCATTCCCCCCAGGAGGACGAACCAGGCCACTGCACGAACACTCATCGCGGAATCCTTCGTTGGTTCCAGAACACTGACAAGAGCTGTTGGCCGCGCGACCCGCCGGCTGGTGACGCTGCCGACCACCGCTCGACCGAGTCGCGAATTCAAACGGCCATTTTCTCGGGCTCCCCCACCAAACCTCAGGCAGGCACCAGCTCCCCCCTCGGGCCGAGCCCCTCACGCATCCTCCGCCGTTCCCCACATTCCCATCACACCAACCGAAAACCAGCTTCGGGATGATTGCCGACCCGACCGGGCGGCCCTCGGACGGCGGCACTGCAGCCCTCCACACGCCGGACGCGGCTCCCCGGAGTCGGATCGACGGTTCCCCTATCATCCTGCGGCGGGAAATCGGGTCCCCCTCGTGGGTAGTCTTTTCTGAGACGTCAAACCCGCCACGGGAGTTCCCCCATGGGGGGCAAATCAGCCAGTTTTGATGGATGCCCCGACACTCAACCGGCGGGAACCGGTTCCGGCCCCAGTTCTTCGGGAATCGCCGCGACCAGACGCCCGGCCAACAGCCCGGCGGCCGTTTCGGCATCGGGCTCGACCGCCGACCGGCGCGGGTCGACCAGCAGCCACAAAATCCCCCCCACCACCAACACCCCGGCATAGTAATTCAGCACGGGATCCCACGCCTCGCGACCCACGAAACCCGCCACTTTGCGGGCCTCGACATACTGACCGGCAAACACCGTCGACAATGACGCCCCGGGAACTCCCAGCGAGTTCATCAGGCCAAACATGGCTCCCAGGTGCCGGCCGCTGATGTCGGCGACCACCGCCCACCAGGTCGCCTGCTGGGCCTGGGCCAGGCCAAACGCCAGAGCCACGCAGAGGGTGGCGAGCAAGGGATCCTCAATCGACCGGCTCAGAAGCACGAACAGACCGGCGGTTACCATCAGGACGCAACCCACCAGCGGACGCTTCCAGCGCCCCTGTTCACCCCGCCGGTCGAGCCACGAGGCGATCACACTTCCCGACAGCGAACCGCAGGCCCCCCCCGCCAGCACGAGGCCCGCCAGCCACCCGGTCGACTCTTCGGGCACCCCCCGGCCATTTTCGAGGTAGCGCGGGAACCAGTTGAAGTAAAAATACGAGGCGAACGCGGCACACGAGATGATGCCCCCCAACAGCCAGACGTTTGCACTCGACACGATGAACGACCACGGGATGGCGGGATGGGCCGACTCCCCCTCGCGCACCACGGTCTCGCTGCGAATCACCTGCAATTCCTGGGGCGACACCTCGGGATGCTCGGCAGGATCGTCGCGGAACCAGTGATAAAACAGCGCTCCCCACACCAAGCCCAGCAGGCCGAAGGCCAGAAATGTATAGCGCCAGCCGAAGTTCTGGATGATCTTCCCGGCCAGAATCGGACTGGCTGCACCCCCCACCAGCATGCAGGTGAGGATCACGCCGTGCGCCAGCCCGCGTTCGCGGCGGGGATACCAGCGCGAGACCACGCGGGCCGCATTGGGCAGGGCTCCCGCCTCCCCCGCCCCAAACAGAAACCGCACCACCAACAGCAGCAGAAAACTGTCGATGGCCAGCACGAGCGTGCGTCCCGGCACCAGAGCCGCCAGCCACGCCGGGGTGGGCAACCCCCACGAAAAGGCGGGAATGCACCCGGTCAGAATGGTGAACGCCGACCACCACAGCACGATCCGGGTGAGAATCCGGCGGGAGCCATACCGGTCTCCCCAACTTCCGGTGGGAACCTCAAACAGCCCATAGGCGATGGTGAAGGCGGTGAACACCCAACCCATCGCCGCATCGCTGATCCCCAGCTCTTGCTCGATCGCTGAGGCCGCTTTGCCGATGCACACCCGGTCGAGATAGAGAATGAACGTCAACGAGCCCAGGTACAACAGCAACTTGAACCGGGCATCCGAGAGGTTCATGCCGGACGCTTTCCTGGGACGAGGCCGAGATGGTGTGCCCGCGGACCAACCGCGGGACCCGCAGAACACCTGCGGAGATGATCCCAGAGTCTACCCAGACGCCCACAGGCAAGCCAACAGGTTGGCAGCCTCCCCACACGGTGCGGCGACAACCAGCAGCGTTGGCGGAGTTTGTCATCGAGACGTGCCGGAGGGAGCCAGTCCGGAGGGTCCGTGTTCCCAGAGGGTGAGGGGCCAGGTCCCGGCGAAGGGGCCGGCCCGCCAGTGCCCGGTTGCTCCACTGCCCCGCATGTCGCGACCTTTCCCCACCCCGCGTGCCGCGTGCCGCGTGCTCAGGTCGAGCCGATCGCCGGGCTGAGGGCCGCCTTGCGCTGCGCCACCCAGGTTTGCAGATCGGCCCGGTTGTGCAGACACCGCGGCAGGAACTGCTCGTGGTACATTGTCAGCAGGTGCTGCCGCATCTCGCCGCGACGTGCCTGGAGGCGGGTGAAGGCGGTCGACAGCCGCTGCGTCAGATCGGCCGCCTGATGCGGCAGCAGGCAGTCTTCCACAATGCCCGCCTCGCGGTAAATCGACTCGATTCGTTCGTCGTGGGCGATCGCCAATTGCGGCACTCCCCCCGCGAGAGATAGCACACTGGCGTGATACCGCGAGGTGACCAGGAAATCGAGGCCGCGGAGAAACGGGGTCATCTCGACCGGCGGGGTCTCGCGCGAACTGACCAGCCGCACCCGCGGCCGCAGGTGGGCGGGCAGGGCCTCGAGAATCTGCTCGCAGAAACGTGTGTCGAGCTGCTCCATCGCAATCAGGGCGACATCCAACCTCCGTTGGTCGAGACATTCCTCGACGAACGCCGCATAGACACCGATCAACTCGCGGCTGCGCCGCCGCCCCTCCGCCGTCCAGGTGAAGTGATACGGCCACCGATAACGGTCTTCCCGCCGGCCCCACAGCCGCAGTTGCACCGGCCAGTGGTAGAACTCGATCGGGGCGATTCCCACCAGGGGGCGCTCGCGGGGAGGCTGGGGACTGGCCGCGGAGTGACTGAGGTACTGAAACGCCGTATCGGTATTGGAGAGCACCCGGCCCCGAAACCCCATCGCCAGCAGCCGTTCGCGGGCCCGTTCCGTCCTGGTGATCACCAGATCCATAAAGCCGCACGCGCGGACCACCAGCCAGCGGTTGAAGGGGGTCATGTTCCCCACGTCGACCGCGTAGGCGATGCACGGCCGGCCCGCCAGCCAGGCCGTAAACGCGGTCCACAGGTAGGCGTACAGCAGCCAGGGACTGAAATTCTGCTGCAGGGCGCTCCCTTCGATCAGGAACGTCGCGTCATGCTTCATCACCTGTCGCTGCACCCGGTTGCCGAACAACAGCGGTTCACCAAACGGAATCTCCACAATCTGCAGGTGGGGCCCTTCGCTGACCACCTGCCGCGTCACTTCCCGGTCCTGCGACACCACCGTCACCAGCGTCTCGGGGCCGAAGACAGCGCGCACATCCTCGATGATGGTCAGCATCCGGACATCGGACCCGGTATTGCGGTTGCCGCAATAGCCAAACAACAGGCACGAACGGGGAACGGCGGGGCGCTGGCGGTTCATCGGGAGGGGGGACTACATGGGATTCCGGAGACACTCCTGCCAGCGTAATGAGCGCGGCGAGGGGGACGCTCAGGTGAAAACCGGCATCCCAGCCATTTTTGCAGTCCACCCACTTCCCTGGACACCCCAAATGACACAACCGCCACACCCGTTACAGGCGACAGAGACGGACCCGGTTCGCCGTCGGGCGGAATGGTCTGGCCCTGCTCCCAACACACGGCGGCCCGTCCGCCCCCGCCAGTCCGCGCGTCCCGCGCCGCTGGATCTAAAAAAGGGGACTGGTCCATATTCCGTAGCAGACTGTCGAATTCCCATGGTGTTGCCCAACCGCGGACAGCGTGTGGAATCGATTCGATCCAAAAATGGACCTGTCCCCTTTATTCACGTGCCCCCCCTTTTCCACGTGCCGCTGGTGTCGTCGAGCCGGCGCCAGGATCTGAAAAAGGGGACTGGTCCATATTCCGTAGCAGACCGTCGAATTCCCATGGTGTTGCCCAACCGCGGACAGCGTGGGCAATCGATTCGATCTAAAAATGGACCTGTCCCCTTTTGTCACGCGCCGCTGGTGTCGTCGAGCCGGCGCCAGAGTTTCTCGAAGACCTCGTGGGGGTCCCCCGCCGGAACCCGCCTGGCGTAGGCGACCTGGGCATACCACTGGGCCGCCCGGGTGACCTCGGGTTCGACGGCGGGGATCCGGGCGGCGACCGCCTGGGCGAACTCCAACGGCGTCTGGCCATTCCGCAGGGGAACCCGCCGTTCCCGGGCCCACGCCTCGAGCGCCTGAAACGAATAGTCCAGCAACTGCGGCAGCTTCATCCGCCGGGCCGTGCCGTTGGTGTAGGGGTTGGGGAAGTCGGCAAACCGCCGGGGTTCCTCGGCCGCCTCAGCCTCGGTCCCCGGACCCCGGTCCGCCGCGTTCTTCCCCCCGAACAGCCCCAGAAACGCCTGCCACAGCCGGGCCAGAAAATCGAGAATCGCCCCCGCCTTCCAGAAGACAAGGAACAGCCCCAGCAACGCCAGCAGACCATAGATGATCCACTTCAGCGGCCCTCCCAGAGAGCCGAGGAACTGCGCGACCTGAGACACGGCCGACTTGATCGGATCGGCACTGGGCGGTGTGGCTGGGGGAGGAGCCGGAGCTGGAGGCTGTGCCCCGGCCCGACCCGCGTCGTCCGGGCGAGGCGGTGGGGGTGGATTGCCCGGTCGGTTCGCGGGCGGCTGACGCGGCGGGTCGGGCCGCGCAGCTCCCCCCGGCTGCCCCGGATTGGGTCGCTGGTTGGTCCCCGGGTTGGGTTTCTGGTTGGCTGCCCGATTGGCGGGCTGCGGTGCCCCCTGGGGCTCCTTGTCCTGAGCGTCGGACTCCTCCTGGGGAATCCCCTCGGGCGAGTCCTTGTGGGGATCGTTCGCTTCAGCGGGAGCCTGGTCCGGCGGCGACTGCGGCGGAGAATCTGGCTGACCCGCTGGATCGGTGTTGGGGGGCTTCCCCGGAGGAGCGTCCGGGGGGGACGAAGAGCCCTGCGGTGGAGCGGGTTGCGCCCCCTGCCTTGACTGCCCCTGAGCCCCTCCCTTCGCGCCCCCTTCTCCCGCTCCCGGCTGGTTTCCGCCCGGCTGTTGTCCGCCCGGGGCCTGGCCCGTCGGATCGCCCGCCTGGTTGCCCGCAGGACCTTCGGGCGGAGGGGCCTCATCCTGTGGCTGTCCCGGCGGATTCTGTTTCTGCGGATTCTGCCCGGCAGGATCTGGCCCCACCACCGCTCCCGCGGCCCCCTCTCCCTCCCCGGCATCTCCATCGAGGATCGCCCAATTCGAGGCGGCCACCTGCTTGTCGAGCCGGTCGATCAGGTCGTTGAACGTATAGACCCCACTCGGTCGCGGCAGCAGCGTGGCCAGCCCCAAAACCCCCGCCGCCATCGCCAGCCCCAGCAGCAGCCACGCCCGCGTCACCCCCCCGGGCATCGTCACCCCCCGCTGCCGCAGGTACCGTCGCAACCCCAGGAAACTGGTCGTCAGCAACAGCCCCAGCCCCGAGGCGACATAGACCACCAGCAGGCCAAACGCATACCCCCGCCGCCCCTGCTGCGTCGCCGGAATCAGCAGTTGCCCCAGCCCAAACAAAGGCAACGCCGCCAGCGAGAAATACACCACCCACACCCCGGGAGCATGGGGCTTCACAGCCTTCTTCTGGCGGGCGGCGGAGCGCTCGGCCCGCTCGGCTTTCCGCTCGGCTTCCTCGGCCAGCCCCCGCCCCGAGACCAGCACCGTCGGCACCGGAGCCCGCACCCCCGGCAGTTCCTCCTGAACCTTCGCCGGCCGTTTCGTTTCCGCCGGCGTCTCCACCACCAGCGACCGCAACGCCGCCGACCCCGTACTGCCTCCCGCCCCCGCTCGTTCAGACCCCTCCAGGGCGGCGGTTTCCCCCGGGGCTCCCTCGACCTCCAGCCCCGTCGCGCGCAGCAGCCCTTCTCCCGAGGCATCTTCCGAGTCGTCCACCAGCGTGCAGTCCCAGGTCAGCTTCCAGGTGCAGAACGCAATCAGGCAAAGCAGCCCCGCCGCCACGGTAAACGCATCGAGAAACCGGAAGGTGAACAGCAGGGCCACCACCAGCAGCACGCCCCCATACAGTTGCGCCTGCTCCACCCCCTGCTCGATCCCGATCCGCGCGACCAGCACCATCCCCCCCACGAAGCAGATCAGCACCCATTGGATGCGGGTGGAGTGCTCGCCCCGATACACCACCTCCAACAGAAAGAACACCAGGCTGCCGACCAGCGTCATGATCAGCACCGGGCTGATCGCGATCGCCACGTAGTCGGCCAGCGTCAGTTCCCGGCGAGCACGACCCATGTCGCTCCCTCCCGGTAATGGACGGTACTCACAGTGATGGCCCACACAGCGACGGCAATCGTGCAGGCGTTCATCGCAGCACCGCCTGGGAACAGAGGTTGCCAATCGACAATTCGTCGGCCACGGTCCGCACTTCGATCCCTGCCGCCATCAGCCGGCCGACCCCCGCGATGGTTTCGTCGTCGGGCAAGACCACCACCGCCAGCACGGCAAATCCCCGCCGGCGCAGCGAACCAAGCGCCAGCGCGGTCGCCTCGCTCGACCCGGGTAGAATCGCGACCACTGTGGCGTCACGCGGCAGACGGCTGGCCGCTTCCAGCACCAGTTGGCTCATGTCGAGCCCGTCGGTCAGCTCGGCCCGCGCCAGGGTCTCGCGGATCCGCTGGAACTGCTCGGCCCCCCGGCGGGTCTCGACCGTCAGCGGGCGCAGCCGGTCGCCCCGCCCGGTCGCCTGGGCCGTGTCGCGGGCCAGCTCCCGCGTGCGGAACTCGCGTGCCATCCCCTCCGTCCGCACCCGGTCGGCTGCGTCGCGCGCATTCGTCACCAGTCCCACCTGCTGTCCCAACTGATACACGGCGTTCGCCAGCGAGGCCGTGGCCACAATCGCCAGTTCCGAGCGAATCGGCTCGTTCCGCGCCGGGTAACTCGCCGTGTGAAAGTCGAGCAGCAGCGTCACCCCCGCCACGCACGACGGCTCATACAACCGGCAATGCAGTGCACCCATCCGGGCGGTCGCCCGCCAGTGGATGCGGTTTTGCGGATCCCCCGGCTGGTACTCGCGCACCCCGGCAATGCGGGTTGGGTCTTCAAACAGCCGGTGGGTCAGACGCACCTCGCCAATCGGCCGGCGCGACGCAATGTCGAACCCGGTGATGGGCACCACCCGCGGGTAAACCAGTACAAACGCGGGACTGGTCTCGACCCGAAACCGCCGGTGCAGACCAAACAGATCGCCGCTTTCCAGCAGCACGGGGCCGAACTGGTAATAGCCGCGCATCAGGAACCGCACGGTGTACCGCAGCGACTTCTGCTCCCCCCGCCCCAGGCGGACCAGCAGCGTGCGGGCCCCCTCGACCTTCAGCCGGGGGGGCCGCTGCTCGAGCGCCTCGCGCGAGATGGCATCTTCCATCAGCAGCCAGGCGATCGGCCACGAGCCGGTGTTGGTGACCGTCACCGCCACTCCCGCCTTGTCCCCCACTTCGGCCGTTGCGTGGGTGCATTCTCGTTCGGCGGCGAGGTGGTCGACCCACTCGCGCGCGACGAACCGGCTGATCAGCAGCACCCCCAGCAGGGCGTACATGGCGTAGACCAGCAGCCCCGCGTCGAGGGCGTAGCCGACCAGCAGCAGGGCGATGGCCCCCAGCACCCAGCGCATCACGTGCCGGTCCTCGAGAGGGCGGGAACCGGGGTTTCGGTAAGAATCTGCTGCACCACCGCCGCCGAGGTCACCTTGCGCAGCCGGCTTTCGGGGCGGATGATCAGGCGGTGGGCGAGCACGGCGGGGGCCATCCGCTTGACGTCATCGGGCAGGACGAAGTCGTTCCCCCGGACGGCGGCCACCGCCTGGGCCGAGCGGAACAACGCCATCGACGCCCGCGGGCTTCCCCCCAGGGCGATGTCTTCGTGCTCGCGCGTGTTGCGGACCAGCGCGACGATGTAGTCGCGCACCTTGGGGTCCACATACACCTCGCGGATCGCCCGCTGGCTGGCCAGCACCTCGTCGGCCGAGACCACCGCCCCCAGCGAATCGATGGGATGCCCCTGCCGCAGCAGGTCGAGCATCTTCGCCTCTTCTTCGGCCGAAGGATAACCCAGCGACAGCCGGACGAGAAACCGGTCGAGCTGCGCCTCGGGCAGGGGGAACGTCCCTTCATGGTCGACAGGGTTCTGGGTGGCGATGACCAGGAAGGGGGGCTCGAGGGCGTAGGTTTGCCCGTCGACGGTCACCCGGCGTTCGGCCATCGCTTCGAGCAGGGCCGACTGGGTGCGGGGTGTGGCCCGGTTGATTTCGTCGGCCAATACGATCTGGGCGAAGATCGGCCCGGGGCGGAACTCGAACTCGGTGGTCCGCGGGTTGAAGACCGAGGCCCCCGTGATGTCGCCGGGAAGCAGGTCGGGAGTGCACTGCACCCGTTTGAACGAACAGCCGACGCTGGCCGCCAGGGCCCGGGCGAGCATGGTCTTGGCCACCCCCGGCACATCCTCCAGCAGCACGTGCCCCTCGCAGAGATACGCCACCAGCGCCAGCACCACCTCCTGCCGTTTCCCGAGAATGACCTTCTCGATGTTGGCGATGACTTTTTTGGCGAGCGCGGGAACGGCAGACATGCAAGCAGGCGTCCGGTAAGGGTGAACTCAAAGACCGCACCACACCGGGTCGGCCGGCGCGTGGGGGGCTCGGACGCCCCGGTGGCCCCCCTCGCCCGCGGTGCACCAGCCCACCGCGCTGGACGTGGGGATGGCCCCGGCGCGAGCGTTCGATCCCGCAGCCGGCCCGTCAGGAACTTTCGCCCCCGCTTCCCAGCTTAAACGCCGTCGAGACTGCGAGGAAGACCCACAGCAGATCGAACAGTGAGATCCCGGCTCCATTGCGCAGGGCCAGAACCGACATTTCCATGCGCTGCACGGCCGAGAGTTGCCCCCCCTGGGTCAGTTCTTCCAGGCTCAACTCCCGTTCTTCGGCAGTCATCGCCTGCCACCTCGTCTCGGCCTCAGCCCAGATGGCCGGGGGATAATCCTGCTTCTCGACGGCGTTTTCGGGATTTTTGCCGGGGGGAAAGACGACCGGTTTCCCGGCGGCACGATATTCCTCAACGATGCTGTCGGCGAGGATGGAGAGCGCCACCTGCTGCGGATTGGGCAGAGGGGCGTTGAGACTTCCCAGGGCCAACCAGATCGCGAAGATTTTTCCCGCCGCGACGCCCAAGAGCGCGATGACGGCAGCGGAGGCTCCCAGGGCCGGGCTCCCTTCACCTCCGGAGAACGCCAGCGCCAGAAACCCAGCCAACGCCCCAATCCCCCAGGCGACGTAGCCGATTTCGACGTGTAGAAAATGCGTCAAGGCCCCCCACACCAAAGCCCCCGCCACCGCCCCGATCACCGCTCCCAGAACACCCCGTACGAACATGCGAAGAATCTCCGCGCATCCAGAAAAACCAATTGATGACCGGTCTCCCGCACGGTGTCCCCCACCTCCCGAGATTCACCCAATGCCAGGCAGGGCACGCCGTGTCAGAGTCCACTTCGATAGATTCCACCACGCGAGCGGCTGGAAAGCAAATGGAAAATGGAGGATTTGGGATTCGGCGGTTTGAACGCGGAGGGAGATTGAGAGCTGAACCTTGCCTGTGCGGGGGGCCCGCAACCTGAAGGACTGCGCTGCCGTCGTTTTCGTCTGCGATTGGGACGACGCGGAGTGAAGGACACCGTGTTCCCCGCCCGAAAAATGTCCTGAAGGGACTACTTCTCTCAGCCCTGGATTGCCTCCCTGAGGCTACCCAGGGTGAGGAGCAAAACAGGTGGTCTCTACCCTGACAGGGTCGCTTCAACGATGGTTGCCTGTGGTGAGCCAACGATTTGACGTTCCGAGAGTCATCTCTGTCGACGGGATCACCAACACCCGACGTCCGTCTTGCCGAGAGACAACTCTTCCGACTTGTTCGACGCCAATCCGTGCTTCACGGGCCACCACCGAACACCCTTCGCACGCCCGAGTCCCACGCACCCCTCTCGATGTCACCCTGCAGACATGCTCGCCCGACTACCGGCACGACCGACCCCGGCAGGGGTCAGAGAGGGTAGCCGGGGGTCGAGCGCAGCGACACCCCCGGTCTACGCTCCAATAACGCCAGCACCCCGAAGGTGGTGCCAGAAAGCGCGGGTCAACAGGATCGACCTTGGCCACAAGCCGGCCCAACCGAGCAGACCAACGGATGACCGGTCGTCCAGAAAAGTCGCACCAACAGTGCGACTTTTCTGGACAATGACCCACCTTGCACGTCCAGGGCAATTCCGTCTGACAGCCGGCCCACCCCTTCCCCTTCACCCCCCAAACCCTTCCTGCCGCTGCTTCTGTTCCCTCCAATCCGGCACCACGCGCGTCAACAGCCGGCAGAACGCCCGGCTGTGATTGTTGATCTTGTGGATAAACGGATGAACGGATGGGGCCACCAATCGGTAAAACACTGAGGCCACTAAAAGTCTGCAAAAGACTGGGGCCACCCTTTGTTTAGTCCGTTGTTTGTCAGTCCTGTCGAGTCAGTTCTGCTCGCTTGTCAAACTCACCCCAGTTCCACCGTCATCGCTGGCGAATGGGTCCGTTCGCCTCATCGGAAGCGGGCGATTTCATGCCAAAAAGTCTGATCCTGGCGGGTTTTCAATAATCGTCGCGCAGCGTCTCCGCAGCCGAGCCCGATTCGCGATCTCGGATGACGGCCCCTCGCCCGGCGCACCCCTTCATTTCGCCTCAGGTGGACGATCGCCGGATCTCGTGCCGAAGATTTCTCGGCTGAGGGCGATGCCCTGGATCTAGCGTTGCCCGCGCTTGGCCGCCTCGGCCTCCAAAGCGGCGGGTCGTCCGATCGCCCGCCGCAGTCCCCCGCGTTTGGTCTGGAAGCTCGCCACCACTTTCAGCCAGCCCTCTCCCTTGACCCCCAGTTGCTGCAGAATCGGGGGTTCGTCGGCTGGGATCCGCCCGACTTTCCCCGCCTTGACTCGCTGGTCGGTCCACTCCAGCGGTTCGAGGTATTGGGTTAAGGTCGTGTTCAGGTAACCAAGGTTTGACGCTCAGTTGCCGGGGACCGCCTGCTGCAACGCCGGCTCGGTGATCTCCAGAGTGGGAAGGAGGCGCCACCCGTTGTGGGAAGAGCCTGCGGGTTTCATTGCAAGTCGTATTCTGGATGAGGGTTATGGCGAATTGACTGATTTGCGGCCGGTCGGTGCCGGGCCGGGTTTCAACAATGGATGGCCCCGGTTACCATCCAGCAACGCAAATAATGGGGGACCAAAATTGCTTCCACGACTGGTCACTCAGTCTGAGAACTCAATTTCAATCAAATTGCCGCGACACATTTCATCCAATTTCGATGTATCCAGATTTGATTGCAGGGAAGGAGGCACATCAACTGCTAGGTAGCCTTGTGAGTACCATTCATGCAGCATTCCGGTGCCGAGAACCCACCCGTGCAACGCCTCGTGAATCTCGTGCTGGTTTGCGAAGTCCGAAATCGCAAGACGCAGAGTTCGATGACCGCCACAATACAAACGTCGCTGTATCGTAAACTCAGCACTGCATTCGACTGTATCACCTAAGGCAAGTCCGTAGGCGAAGAAGGGAATGCAACAGACTTCAAAAGTCAATTGATCGATTCTGCGTGCCCATAGCTGCTCTGTTCCGGCAGACATTCCGGAGTCGTCAAGATCGACTCGAATGATGAAATTTGCCTGCGTCCCCCACGCGGGTGTCGAGTGCGTAACAATTCCAGTCATTATTGCCCGCCGTACGCTTTCTTCCACCACTCTATCATCTTCTTTGGCCACCATGACGGAGGCCAAACACCGACATAGTTTTCCGGTGGTGTCACTGGTGCTGGCCTAGCTCCCTTGGAGCGATTGCAGTGGGGACAGGCCGGAACAAGGTTCTTGGCAGAGAGATCGCCATCTTGGCTTTTCGGCACAACATGATCGAGATCACCTGTTGGACTCTTGCGGCAGTAACCTCTAGTCGGTGGAACCTGACCTTGAGGCAGGTAGTGCCTCCTCAAGGACGGTGTTATCCGCTTGCCTGCGCCCTGACCGCCCGTTGATCCCGGAGGAATCTGAGGTGTGGCTGGTTTGGGGGGATTGGCCGATGGACTCGGGACCAATCCGCCTGTTTCGAGACCATCCACAACTTCATCCAGTTGTCCAGCGACAACTTTACCGCTGGAGTCGATGGATGGAAGCCCACGTGGGATCACCTTTGGCTGAGGTCCGAGCATAACAATTAATGGTCCAGCAGCAACCGCTGCCTCCGCGATAGGCTGCATTTCCTGTGATGTAGCGTACTTGAATCCTGCAGTTGGTAAATCCCCAACGGCATGCACATTTTCTGCCGCGGTCTCTCCCGCGTTGGCAGCGCGTCTCTGATTCAGTTTGAACCATTGATCCAAATCCTGCGCTGTCCATCGAGCAACCTGATCAGGGAAATCCGCGACGACATTGATCAGATCAGTTTCGACAACGAAGTAGATCAGTGTTGTTGTTTGATCGACAGCAACTCTGCGCTCAACCATTCCTTTACCGTCCCTGGGGCGAGCTGCGACCATAACCTTCTTGTCGAAGCCCCACGGAACAGGCACAACCAAATCCAAGAAAGTTCCTCGTGACGTATGATAGCCGACCAATTTGGGTGGATCTGTCGGTTCCATCCCACTCGGATCCACCCACAACGTCGCCCCGTTCCCCACACACCGGCTGAGATTCACATCGCCGGCGGCGAAGCCGAGGGGGTCTTCGCTGAGGAACCGGCCGGCGCGGGGGTCGTACCAGCGGGCGCGGTAGAAGTAGAGGCCGGCGGCGGGGTCCCATTCCCGGCCGGTGTAGGCGAACC
>CAIOTJ010000244.1 GCA_903861195.1 uncultured Planctomycetaceae bacterium
AGCCGACGTTGAGCAGCCGGGCGGCGTTGTTCCAGAAAATGTCTTCGACCTGTGAGTCGGTCAGACGTTCCGACCAACAGGCCCACTTGAGCGACCTCAGGTGTTCGAGGCCGATCAGCACGGGGTCCACCCGGGAGTGTTTCTCGCCCCAGACGGGTGTCTCTTCATAGAGCCAGATGAACGAGTCGGCCGCCCCCAGGGAGCGTCCCCGCAAATGACTGATTGGCAGGTCGCTGCCATACATCAGGCGGTGGGGACCGATGTGCCGGAGAATCGCCTGATGCGCGATCGATTCGCAATTGGCACTGGTATCGAACCAGAGATTGTCGAGCCCGGCCAGATGCGGCAGACCTTCGAGATTGTGATTGGGCTGGAAGCCGCGCGCCGAGTGCGCGAGGATGAGCCGCATGTTGGGATAGCTCTGGCAATACCGGCGGATGCACTCGTAGTTCTCGCGATCGGCCACCGCCCGCGACTTGACCATGTGCAGCGTGATGACCCAGCCTTCTTCGTGGGCCACCCGCACCAGTGACTCGGGGAGGTACTCGGGGATCGCCGCCTGCCAGGTCGGTTTGTTCGCGGCGAATGTGTGGTAGCACTTCAGGCCGTGCAGCCCCAGCCGCCGCACCTCCTGGCGGACCCATTCGGGATCATCATCGGGACAGACGAAAAACTCCCCCCGGTAATGGGGATTTGTCGCCGTCTCACGGGCGATGAATTCATTCATGCGGTCGCGTCCCGCCGGATTGGCCGGAATCGCGAAGCTGAGGAACAACGCCCCCATCTCGCGCCCGGGATGCAGCTCATCCACGAGGCGGCGATAACGTTGCGCCCCCACATCACCAGAGATGCCGGGGATCCGAAACTGAACCTCCTGTTCCAGCCACAGGTGGCAGTGGGCATCGAAAACTCGGGGGGGGACAAATCCCGCCAGTTCCCGGTCAAAAAACTCCCGGTCGTGAGATCGGGCAACACCCTCGGCGTGCGCGGGAACAGACATGCAGCCTCTCTTCTGAACAACAGGTCAAGTTCGTTGGGACCAGGTTGGAGGCCGCTCCCCCACCCCCCTTCACCACAGGGATCCCGCTCGGGAACCGGGCTGCCCGGGCGCGATTATGGCACTCCCGAACATGATCGCAAGAGGAGCCCCCGCGACAACTCCCGCTGGCTCTCCTTGCTGTCGTCCGTGGAAGTGGCAAAATCGCTACAGATTGCCAGAAATCTCCAGATGGAGTGTTTGGATCAACCGACAGGATCGGTCGAACCCCTACGCAGTTGGCATTCCTGGCCTCGCCCAAACGGGTTTGGCTCGATCAGTTTTTCGCTCCCTGACGATTGTGAGTGTGATTCTTGGCGGAACGATTCCACCTGCTTTTCGCAGCATGCGCTCTCCCGATCTCACCACCTGTGTCTCAAGGGACTCCACCCGCCCACTCCTGGGATGGCTGCGGGCGGCGGCTCTGTGGCTGTTGCTGACCGGGCCATGGAGCTGCGCTCCGTCGGGACACACCCCGTTGGTCCTCAGTGGAGTTGATCAGGCGTCTCCCGGGGCCATGTTGGTCCCGGGCAACTCCCCCTGGACCGATACCGGAGTCGAAGTGCAGGCGGGGCAGCCGGTCACCATTACGGCCCAGGGTCAGATCCATGTCGGAAAATTGCGGGACACCGGCGATGGCAGCCAGCGCAGTGTCGGGCCCGAAGGGACGTTTCTGTACTCGGACGAGCTCCACGGGCGGGACTTCCCCCTGCCCGCGGCGGGGTCGGGTCCGGCCCCCTGTTTCTGTCTGATCGCCCGGATTGGTGCCGGGGCCCCGTTCTTCGTGGGCCAGGCCTGCAGCCTGCGTGCACCGGCGTCGGGTCGGCTGTACCTGGGAGTCAACGACTTTGATCCCTTCGGCAATCTGGGGGGATTCCTGGCCGAGGTCTCTCTGCCCGTCGAAGTGCAACCCTTGCAGCAGCGTCTCGAGGTCCCCGCGGGACTCGAAGAGGGAGAGCCGGTTCCGGACTGCGATGTGGTGGTGTTTTATGTGGATGGTTTGCGTCCTGATATTGTGGAGGAATTGGCCGCCATGGGGCAGATTCCCAATCTGCGGCGGCATTTTGTGGAAGGGGGAACCCACCTCTGCAATGCCTTCACCGCCTTTCCTTCCGACACCATCACCTCGAATGGAACGATGTGGACCGGATGCTTTTCCGATCGGCATGGCTTGAAGGGACAGGTGCGTTTCAGTCGTCACCGCCGGAATTCCGACTCGTTCCTCGAGCCCATGGGACCGGGGCGCAGCTCGCGGCAACTGGGTTTGCGGGGTGTCGACCGCCTGCTGTACGAAGGGCAGGCGACAACCGTTCGGACGATTCAGGGACCCGAGGCCGAAACTTACTGGCGCGGGACCCGCTGCAGCGAGACCCCGGCGGTGTACGATCACCTGCGGGCTGATGGCAGCGACTGGTCGACAGGGGTCTTGCCCATCATGACCCAGACTCCACCCTTGCTGTGGACCCGCAGCATGGCGCGGTATCTGCCCTACCTGCAATCTCACCAGGCGTGGCGTTACATCGACGACGCCAACACACACTACGCGTTGCGACACCTGATCTCGCAACGCCGCCGGGTGACCGTGATCTGGCTTCCCGAAACCGATTCGGTCAGTCACAAAGAGTGTCGCGGGCAGTTTGGCAGCACACGCCGCACGATTGTGAAGGCGGACGAGTTGGTGGGGGAGGTTACCGCTGCGCTGGAAGCCCAGGGACGGCTGCAGTCGACGTACCTGGTGCTGGTGAGCGACCATGGGCACCTGGGGGGCCAGACCAGTCATCTGAGCCGGTTCGATCTCGCCAATGAAGTTTTCTTCCATCCGCGCGAGGTCACACGGGATGGGCGTTGGGTGGGGGGCGGCCTGGGGCTCTCGGTCCGGCAACATCGGTTCCGGAATTTCCATCCCACCGATGGAGATCTGCAATTCGCCTTCATCGATGGCGATTCGGATGGCGCAGCCCGGGTCTTCCTGCCTCGTGGCGGTTATCAGTCCCAGAACTGGACTGGTCCCAACACGGCCGCCCAGCTGCTGTCCTATTCCGTCTCCAGCCACCTGCCGCCGGTCAATCTGCCGGAGTTTCTGGCGGGAATGACAGCCCGTCACGACGACGGCACCATCCGTCATCCGATCGATCTGGTGTTGCTGAAGCTCTCGGCGGAAGCGATTTTGATCACCACGGCCGATCGGGGCCAGGCGGTGATCGACCGCCGCCGCGACGCGGCGGGGCAATGGCTTTACCGCTACACGCCGGTCGAAGGAGTTCGACCCACCGCGGACGGCAGGGTGGAGTTCCACGCGGCGGCCGCTGCCAGGACCGATCCGCTCGGCTTGCTGCAACGGGTGCGTCCCGCGTTTCTGCGGCAGTTTCATGATGAGCAGACCTGGCTCTACGTGACCGCCACCAGCCAGTATCCCGATGCGGTGGTGACCCTCACCCGGCACATGCTGTGGCAGGAGAGCATTCTCGACCAAGAGCAGGAGTATGCCCCCGACCTGGTGGTGACGGCCCGTCACGGCTGGCTGTTCGGGACGCAGAACACTCCGGGAACCACCCATGGCTATCCGCTGGCCGAGTCCGTTCGGGCGACGTGGTACATTTCCGGACCCAACATCCGGCGGGGGGCTCGGGCGCAGGCCCCCTGTCGTCTGGCCGATCTGACCCCCACGCTGTTGGCGTTGACCAGCACCCCCTACCCGGTGGAATCGCTGGATGGCCGTCCGCTGCGGAACATCTTTGAGAGTCGTCCCTGCGCGGATTCCCTCGTCACGCCCACGTCGGCGACGGGTTCGATGCCCCCGCAAGCCCGGCTGACGCCCCGCTACTGGCGCGACGTCGACCTCCAGGCGTGGCAGAGCCTCGACTACCAGCCAGTCGAGGTCTACTCGGGTCTGCCCCGATCGATCAATGATGCGAACAATCCGTGGGACCTCAACAATCTGGCGTACAACGCGATGTCGATTGGCGACTGGAGTGTGTTCCGCCTGGCGGATGACGCGGCCTCGGCACTCACTCCCAAGCCGACGCAACTGACCCCCCGCCTGGAGCGGGTCGAACAGGGTTTGCCTCAAAAGACCCCACGGCCCTGGATGGGTGCAGGAGTGCAGGCGCTCGACATTCCTGGTTTGGCCCTCTCCGACTACAGCATGACCTCGGGGGGCAACATGAGCCGGGCGAACAACACGCTCGACTGGCTGCAGGGCCGGGGAGAGTCGATCGATCAGCGGCTCGCCACCCGGGTGAATGCCCCGACCGTCACGGGAATTCCCCTGTTGAACCGTGGGATTGACGGCGTTCAGAACGCCTTCTGGGATGTCTACCGTTTTGGGCAGCGGGTGGCGGTGGAGTTGCTCGATGAAGTCGTGCTCAATGGGATCGAGAACAACATCGACACCCTGCGCAACACCGGTCGGAACATCCCGGCCGAGGTGCTCGTCGAGCCCCCTGCCGAGTGAGGGGGCGTGGTGTCGGGCCCGATCGCGAGAGAACCGGCGAATCAGCCCCCGTTGATCGCCAGCGCGTCGGCGAGACGGATGGTTCCCTCGTACAGGGCCCGGCCGATAATCGCCCCCGAGAGGGAGGGAGCCCGCCGCCGGGCCGAGACCAGATTCCGCAGATCGTCCAGGGTGGTCACTCCCCCGGACGCAATCACCGGGAAGCCGAGATTGGCCAGCGCCACCATGTCTTCGAGGGTGGCGGGATCGATCCCCTGCATCATTCCGTCGTTGGCGATGTTGGTGTAGACGAGTGCGGCCAGGGGCATGCCGACATATTGCCGGGCCAACTCCAGGGCCGGTGTCTGGGAGACATCGAGCCACCCCTCGGTCGCCACCATCGAACCCCGGGCATCGAGTCCCAGGACCAGTTGTCCGGGGTAGGCTTCGCACATCGAGCGGAACCAGTGGGGCTGCTTCAGGGCCTGGGTCCCGACGATCACCCGATCGATTCCCACATCCTCGAGCATCAGGCGGATGGCCGCCTCGTCCCGGATGCCGCCCCCCAACTGGCAGGGGATCTGCACCGCCTGGCGAATGGCCCGCAGGGCGTCGAGATTGACCGGGCGACCTGCCTTGGCCCCGTCGAGATCAACCAGGTGTAGCCATTGGGCCCCCTCGGCCTGCCACCGCGCGGCCATTTCGGCCGGATGATCGCCGAACACCGTTTCCTGGGCATAGTCTCCCTGGCGCAGTCGCACGCAGCGACCGGCCCGCAGATCAATGGCGGGGAACAATGTCAGCGAAGGGGACGAGTCCATGGCACACCAGCCGTCGAAGGCGGCAATCGAAGGCGAAGAGAAGGGAGGTTTAGAGGCCGGCGAAATTGCGGAGCAGTTGCAGCCCCACCGCCTGGCTCTTCTCGGGATGGAACTGGGTGGCGAACATTCGTCCCCGTTGGATGGCGGAGGTGAATTCACCGCCATACTGGGTCGTCGCCGCAACCACCCCGGAGTCGTGTGGAACCACGTGATAGCTGTGCACGAAATAGAAGTGCGAGTCCTGTGGGATGTCTGCGAACAGCGGACAGCCCGTCCGGTACCGCACCTGGTTCCAACCCATGTGCGGGACCTTCCGTTCGGGAGAGTCGGCGAACCGCACGACTTCTCCCGGGATCACACCCAACCCCTGCCACTCACCATCTTCATGGCTGATCTCGAGCAGGAGTTGTAAACCGAGACAGATGCCCAGAAAGGGACGGTCGGCGGCCAGATGATCGAGAATGGGATTGACCCACTGTTGCCGCCGCAATTCGGCAATCGCGTCCCGGAAGGCCCCGACACCGGGCAACACCAGTTTGTCTTCGGGTTGCAGTTCGTCAGGCTGCGCGCAGACCCGGGCAGCGAATCCCAGGGATTCGAACGCCTTTTGCACACTGCGGAGGTTCCCCATCCCGTAGTCGACAATCGTGATCATGTAGTCGATTTTAACGTGTCGCTGCCTCAGCGTGCAGTGTCAGTCCCGGTGGGATCCTGGGTTGCCTGGCCGATCTGTCGTGGCTCTCTCAATTCCGTCTTGTGCCTCAACCGAACCGCGGATCCTGGTAAGCTCCGGGTCTCGTCGATCGCTGGGGAGACCCGGGACATTCCTCCCCAATGCCTGGTTTCCTTCAGCTTCAGCGGAGTCCGCCACCCGACCGCCAGTCCGCCCTCTGGAAACGGCACACTGGCCGCCGGTTGTTGGGTAGGAGTGGGGGGGGCAACCGGTGGAGACACGCTGACCTCCGGGGGGACTGCTGGGAACGTTGCTGAAGATTGGACCGGTCCCAACCCATGCTGTGGTGACGTGACCGTCCCCAGCATGGCGGGTTGCAGGTTGGGTAATCGAGGGGCTGCGATGGGCGGGAGAAGATCAAGAAAACACTCCCGTCCTGCGGAGCTTGTGCGGTGCCCCAACAACCGGCGTCGATGGCAGTGGAACAGGCGGTTCCGATCCGCGTCACCAATCAATCCTCCGGGGCCTCGCGCTGCTGGCCAACAGCGATTCCCCCACCAGAAGACCGGGAATTGGCGGATGGACCCGCCGGACAACACGATTTCCCGCACTCACGCTATTCCTTACAACCAGCATAACCGTTGGATACGGCCCTGGTCTTGGGGTGACAGTCGGCACAATTGATTGAAAGCCCAGCTTGAGCATTTAAAAAAAGTCTTTCTATCACTTTTGGGGAGAATGGGTGCTATTCTCGGATCAGCGGCAGAGAGACACTCGACCCAGCGCGCCAACCCGGATTTCGTAGCTTGGAAAGACTGATGCAGTCCATCCACCCAACCCCGTCGCCACTGGGAAGTTCATGTTCGCATGTGCGTCGATCCGTCCGGGCGGGACAGCATTCCCTGTCCCGGCAGGGCTCGGTCCTCCTCGTGATGTTGGCGCTGCTGCTGTTGCTGATGGTCCTGGGCTTTACGGCGTTCACATTCACCGCACAGGAACACGAGTCGGCCAAGTATTACGCCGGGGCGGCACAACGGACCGGAGTCGAAGTCGACAGCAATCTGCTTTTCGATTTCGGCCTGGAGCAACTGCTGCTCGGACCGAATGAACGGAATTACCAGAGCGCCCTGTGGCCCGGTCGACACAGCCTCATTCCCAATATGCTGGGGATGTTCGGGCTGCATCCGGACGGTTCGGGCCGCACGTTTCCGCTCGACAGCCATCCCTTCAATGGTGTGGGGGTCAACCTGGCTGTCGACGCTGTCAGTCAGAATCCGTATGTCGATAACGACCGGGATGGTCTGCCCGATCCCGACGGCGGACTGTATCTGAATTGGAACTATTCGCCCGCCTCCCGACCCAACCCGAATCAACCTCCCCTGACCCGGGATCAGATCCTCGCGCTCGCGGCGCCGGATGTCGATTACACCTATCCCGATATCAACAACGTGTTCCTGGCCCAAATCGCGGACGTGCGATTGGTCTACAACGATCCCACTTCCATCGTTCCAGTGGTCATTCCGTCGTTCCATCGCCCGCAGTATCTGCGCGAAAAGTTTGAGGGGGGCGACCCCCTGAAACCCCGTCTCCGCCCCGATCTTTTCTCGGGAAACCTGACCTGGGAACGGGCACCACAAACCGTGGGCCAGGTCCTGCGCCCCCATGCGGACCACGTGGTTGTGTCGCTGAATGCCGCTGGGCAGCCCGTGTATCCCCAGGATCCCAACGCGGATTCGGCGCGTCCCTATTACCGGCGATTTCCGCTGCTGCAACAGGGTCGGGATCTCAGCCCCGCCGATCCGGATGCCGATGGTGTCCCGCGTGAGCAGGGCATTTGGTCGCTGACGGGACAAGTCACCGCGACCGATCCGCGGGTCAAGGATTGGGAATACGACGTGGATACCCGCGGCACCGGTCAGCGGGACGGAATCTGGCTCGACCTGGGGCACACGCCGTTTTTCCTCCCCGACGGCCGGGGCGTGGTCCCCTTGTGGTCGTTCACTGTGCTG
This sequence comes from uncultured Planctomycetaceae bacterium, assembly GCA_903861195.1. GTDB lineage: Bacteria > Planctomycetota > Planctomycetia > Planctomycetales > Planctomycetaceae > UBA10511. The sequence continues at coordinate 7,973 of CAIOTJ010000244.1, forward strand.
GCGGCGGACGGACTGGTCAATTTCAATACGGCGGGAAATCTCAGCGCCCTCGCCCTGGGGATGACGTCTGACAAATCCGACCTGGCCAGCCAGACTGTCTCCCGGTCGAACGCCGGGCGCTCCGTCTCGGAAATCAATCCCTTCTGGGCTCTGACCGCCGATCCGGGCAACCGTCTGTTTCTCAATCCCCCGCTGGCGACCGGGGTGACTCCTCCCGGGAATCCCCTGTTCCAGCACATTGCCTTCCAGAAATACAACACCAGTGCTGAAAGGGCGATTTCCCGGGTCGAACTGGCCAACCTGGAGATGTTGTTTTCGCAGTGGGGGCGGCCGGATTTCGCGAGTTCAGGCAGCGGCGGCGGTTGGAACGGTTTCACGGCGTCGGAAGTCATTCCCGGTCGGTACGGAGACGAGTCGCTGGTATTCCGCGCCTGGAATGAAGTGTCCCGATCGGACCCGCAGCGTCCGCTGGCCTTTCCCGGTCCGGGAGTCCCGCTCCCCGCAGGCTCAACCGTGGATCTGACGCGCTACCTGCAGGTGCGGGACGGAACCCTGGCTGGAATCCCGGGAGACGACGATTGGAACGCGTTCGAGGGGCGGGACTTGGACGACACGGGGGAGTCGACCCGGCTGGACCAGCACCCTGCTGTGGCGTCCGCCGAATTGGCCCTGGGAACAAGACTCCCTCTGGGAACCGGCCCGGCGACGACGCTGAGCCAGGGCCATCCCGCAGATTTTACCGGCGCGGGTGATGTGTTGGTGCCCAGTGCCGGGGGATTGACCCGTCGCCTGACGTCCGATCCGCGGAATCCCCAAAGCCCTCTCCGTTGGCCCACATACAACCGCTATTCCCGCGGGAGCCAATGGGAGCTTCTGCCCGTCAACGGTCTCGTGGGGAACTCCCATCCCAACGGTCTGCTGGACCATCCCTCCGAGATGATCCAGGATCATCGGTATCGGTCGCCTGGATTGGACCAACCCTTTCTGGTGGATGAACTCTTTCCGCTGCATGCCAGTTCGGCCGATGTGTCCCAGGCGAATTCCCGTTCGCGGCTGCGCCGACTGCTGCCCTTCAATCTCGAGACGAACCTGCAGGCCCAACAGATTCGTCAGCGTTTCACGACCAGCAGTTGGGATCGTTCCGAACATTCCCAGACCTGGTCCGCCGACCCACGGTCGGCCTGGGAATTCAATGCCGATTTCGACGGGGACGGCTTGTTGGAATTCCCTCCGATTGGCGGAACCCCGCAATGGCCGGTGGAAATTTTCCGATCCGCGACGCGTGCCTGGATCGGGTGTGAGGTGCCAGGGACGCAATGGAATCCAGTGCATGAGCAGACCCGGTGGAATCCTCTGCACGCCGCCCGCAACCAACAACGGCGGCTGGACCTCAATCGCCTGGCGACCGCCGCCGATCGTCGGGTTCCGCTCCAGGTCCGCACGCCGGCCGCACCGCAGATTTTGGAGAATCCGGTTCGGTTCCGCCGACTGACGCCGCATCCATTCAGCGGCCAGTTCTTCAACTCCGTGCCTGACCGTTCAGCCGATCCCGGCCCCTCGTACAATGATCCGCAAGTGCAGGAGTTCTGGGCCCGCCGCGACCGACAGGAGATGGCACGTGATCTGTACACGCTGCTGTACGTGTTGTGTGGTCCGGATCCGGTCGTGGGGAGCACCTGGCCCACGTATTCTCAAACCCAATTGGTTGAGTTGGCCCAGTTTGCGGTCAATGTGGTTGATGAACTCGATCCCGACAACACAATCACCCGGTTCGAGTTCGACATCAATCTCAGCAATGGCTGGAATCTCGACGACAATGTCGACACGGTCGACGCTCAAGACCGGATGCTCCCGTCCGGTGAGCCGGCGGTCGTCTACGGGGTCGAGGCGCAGCTGCTCTCGTTTTCGGAGGTTCTGTTGGTCCATCAGGCCAAGACCAACGACGATTCAGACCATCCCGCCACTCCGTATGACGACGGTGCCTCCGACCGCTGGTTCGCGCACCTGGAACTGCAGAACGTCAGTCCGAGCCTGATTGGGCTCTCGAATGGAGGCTGGCGGCTCAGTCTCGCCAATCCCGCCAGCAATCTGAGCAAAGCCGTGGATCGGTCCGTCAAGCGGCCTTCCGATCTGCGGACCAGCGTGATCTTCCGCCACGATTCCCTCAACAATTCGGCACGCATCGAGCCCGGCGCCCGCTACATGCTGGGAACCGCCGCACGAAATGACGGTCAAATCGATACTGTGGACGTCGATGGAAAATCGGTGGCACGCAGCGCCGACCTCCGGCTCGATCTCGATAATAAAAGCAGCAGTCTGTTCTATCGCGTCAGCCCCATGGTGAAGGAAACAAATCCTCCCGGCCCGAACACCGATGCCCCGCCAGCCACCAACCTCGATCTGGTGCATGGCCGCGATCAGGGAAAGTCCTATTTTCAACTGCTGCGGCATACCACGGACACCACGGTCGACGTGACTGACGACCCGGGCTTTCGGGGCGGATTCCTTCGGGGCAGCGATCTCGATCCGGGTCAGATGCTCGTGTTCTTTCTCGAGCGCCGGGCCGACCTGAACCGGGTGGGACCACCCGTGGGCCAGCCGGATCCGAATTACGACCGCGATAATCCCTGGGTCACGGTGGATCACTTTGTGGTCCCCATCTCCCAGAAGATGGGAATCAGCGATTCCAGGATGACCACGGCGAACCTGACCAGGCTGTTGCAGGGTCTGGGCAGCACGGAACGGAATCATCCGCTGGTCGTGATGGAGAATCTGCTGTCGTCCCAGGGGGTGTCGGGATGGGGGCTTCCCCAACTGCCCAACACCATCGGTTTGGTCAACTCCCGCGCCACCGGGAACAACTCGGTCTGGCAGCCGCATTTCGATCGGGATTTTGACAGCGTGGTGGATCTGCTGCGGGTGCCCGTGCATGGCCCTCAGGGGCTGACGAGATATCTTTCGGTCGGCAAAGAACCCCTTGTCGAATACAGCATTGCGTTGGGAAATCGTTCGTTGTTCGGGCAAGATTTCGTACCGGTGATGGGAGCAGCCAGATTCCTGCAACCCAGCAGCCGGTTTGGGCTGTCCTTCCTCGGCAACCGTTGGTACCGGCTACTTGATCTTTTCGAAGTTCCCTCTCTGGGTCGCGAGGTGATCGCTGCCCGATTTCCCCAGGTGCTTCCCGAACAAGTGTCCCGAATTCCGGGGCGCATGCAGTTGAACGCCATCACCCATCCCGAAAACCTCTTCGCCCTGCTGGATGATCCCCGCAGTTTCACGATCTCAGCCACCGAGGGAGCGCCCGAACGAATTGTCGATCCCCTGGAAACGACTCGGGACTGGTGGAACGAATTCGTACGGACACGCGACGGTCTGGATCCCCTACTGCAACTGCCCCTTCCGGGAAATCCGTCCGCCCGGCCGTTCCGTTCGTTCAGTCACAGCCCGACCGGAACCGCCAAGCCCGAACTGCTCGAACACACGCGACTGCGCCGCCTCGCCCTGGACGCCGCCACGAACAATCCCGTGGGCCCGTTCGACGCCAAGGCACCCACCCAGCTCAATTCCTCCGGAAAAAACTACCGCCGCCTCTGGGAGGCACGTACCCTCGCTGACAAGACCACCCAGTTCGTCGATCCCGTCTCCCGCAATCGACTGCTGGGCAAGGTGGTCAACAACAGCACCACCCGCAGTCACGTGTTCATGGTCTGGATGACTGTGGGCTTCTTCGATGCCATCTATCCGGAGCCCCACAACCCTGCAATCGTCCAGGTCGGGCAGGAACTCGAAGATCAATCCCGACGCCGGGGCTTCTTCGTGATCGACCGCAGCCTGCTCGAGGAGGCCCTCGTGCCTCCCTCGCAACCCGGCCTGCCCCCCACCTTCGATTTCCGCAAGTTCATCCAGTACCGTCGCGAACTCCGCTGACGACACCTGGCCAGCGTGGGCGTTTCACCAGTCATTCCCGCTGGCCCCGGCCGCGCTGTCGGAGCGATCAACAAAGTGCGTTATTCCAGGTGCGCAGACCGCGCTGTGGGCCAGCTTGATTGGCCGAGAGAGGACTTCTATCGTGAAAGCGACTTTGTGCGAGTCGATTCCCGGTCTGGAATGCCGAGGGGGCGGCGCCGTGTTCGCAACAGCCGTCCCTCCGATTGCGTCGACAGTTCACTGGGCGGTGCTGGGCTGTGCCAAGGATCCTCAGCGGACCTGCCTCGGGATCGTTGGGTGGAATTCACACGGACCTCAATGGTGGAAGTCGCTCATGTGTCGCTGCGAATCCCGACCAGGAATCAGGTTTGCGCTCTGGGTGTGGTGCTGCTGTTGGTTCGCCGGGGGACTCCCCGTCGGGGCTGGGGAGCTGGCCGGGGTGACGGTCACTCCCCACCGGATTGAACCGACACTGAGGTACCGCCGTCCGCACGACACCAGTCTGGGGGCCCGGGTGCAACTGTTCGTCCGGGGGCCGGCCCGTGACCCGCGATTCGACGGTCAACCGGCCCCTCACTGGTTGGACCAAAAAGAGTGGGCCTGGCACGACATCTCGGCCCAGCCGCCGGTTCCCGACGGAGCCCTGGGGGTCTGGAATTGGAACGGGCAGGATCAACGCTGGGGAGTGGGGCGCACGTTCCAACTGGAGGCCACGGGGCTGAATGTGGTCCCCGTCTCCCTGGCGGAACCGACCCGGTGGATTTCGTCCGTCTCCTTTCTCGCCTCACAGGGAACCCGCCCTGACCAGGTGCTGATTCACGTGCACAATGCCTCGCCAGAGCCTCTCACACTGAGGAAACTGCAGATCTGGCTCCCCCGTTCGGGCCAGGAATGGCACACGTTCTGGCCTGGTTCCACCCACTCCCTCCAGCAGGTGATTCCCGCCGGTGAGCCGGGGGTGGTGGAACTGCCGGTGGAGCCACTCCCCCTGACCTATGCCGTGCTGGAACTGCAAACCGATGCCGGTTCGCTGTGGAGCCAGGTGCGGGTCCGTTCCGAGGTGTTCGACATCAGCGGGGGTTGGATCTTCGACGAGAAGACCGAATGGAAGGGAGCAGTGGCGGGGCGCAGTCCGTTTCTTGACATCCTGGCCCATTTGCATGTGAACACCGCCCACTACGAACGGGCGCGAGGCTACACCGATGACCCAGCCCTGGTCAGCCGGTATCCCCTCAAGCGGTTCCATCGCCTGTGGCCGCTGGAGGAATGGGACACCGACGACTGGCTGCCAACCATTCATGCGGTCGAATTTCTGGGGGAACCGCAATATGGCGGGGGCCGCCCGGTGCCGCCGCAGGAGGTGTTCGACAAACTGCTTCCCTATCGAACGAGCCGTCTGGCGACGACCGTGACGCACAGTGAAGAACGGATCTGGCGGTTCTATGCCGGCTTGTCTGACTATCCGCACTTCGACGCCTACCGGGTGGTGGCCCCGGCGGCGGACGCCTGGCGACTGTACGACCGTTGGGGGGGGCGGCAGATCTCGTGGGGTGCTCCGCTCGAGACAATTGGCGATCTGTGCCGATCGTTGCGGGAACTCAATCGACCGGCTGCCACCGCAGTCTGGTCACAGGGACCCCATCACGATTGGGGCGGCGGATTTTTCGGTGGCGGCCGGAAACGGAGATCGCCCACCCCCGCTGAACTGCGGGCCCAGGCGCAGCACGCTTTGGCCTCACGGATCACGTCGCTGTACTGGTTCAACCTCAGTCCCCGCTCGCTCGGGATGTTTCCCGACCTGTGGGAGCCGATGACTCTCGTGGGCCGCGAGATTCGGATGCTGGAGCCGTTCTACCT
>CAIOTJ010000245.1 GCA_903861195.1 uncultured Planctomycetaceae bacterium
CGACGTGGGAGCCTGCTCCCGCCGCGAGTGGCTGCGCGCCGGTTGGCTGGGCCTCGGCTCGCTCGGGCTGGCCGACCTGCTGGGGGCCCGCGCCCGGGCCGAGGCCCCGCGCATTGTCCGCCCGGGCAAATCGGTCGTCTTTTTGTTTTGTTCGGGGGGGCCCAGTCAGATCGAGACGTTCGATCCCAAGCCCAACGCGGCCCCCGAGGTCCGCAGCCAGACTGGCTGGCTGCAGTCGAATGTGCCGGGGATGGAATTTGGCGGCACGTTTCCCGGGCTCGCCCAGCGGGCCGACCGGCTGGCCGTCGTCCACTCCTTCGCCCACAAAACCGGCGACCATGTGCAGGCGATCGAACAGGTCTTTCAGGCGGGCCGCCGGGGAGGCAGTTCGCTGGGCTGCATGGTGTCGCGGCTGCGGGGCTCGACCCATCCCGCCACCGGGCTCCCCACCAGTGTCCACCTCGCGGCCGACGAGGTCGACCCACAGTATTCGAATGAGAAGCAGCGCATGCTCTCGGCCGACGCCCCCGCCGGGCTGGGCCCCGCCTACGCCCCCTTTCGGCCCGAAGGGAAGGGGGAACTCAACCAAAGCCTGCGGCTGCAACTGCCGCTCGACCGGGTCGATGACCGCCGCGCCCTGCGGACGGCGTTCGACCGCCTGCGGCGCGAGTCGGATGCCCGCGGCCTGATGACCGGTCTCGACCGCTTCGAGCAGCAGGCGTTCGAGTTGATCCTGGGAGAGGGCCGCCGGGCGTTCGACCTGTCGACCGAAGATCCCGACCTGGTCGCCCGCTACGACACGGGGCACTTTCAGACCGGGTTCAAAAAGTTCCGTCCTTCGGCCCTCGGGAAGCAGTTGCTGTTGGCCCGGCGGCTGTGTGAACGGGGCTGTGGCTTCGTCACCATTCAGAACCCCGGCTGGGACATGCACGCCGACGGGAATAATCCGGGCATCATGACGGGAATGGAAATGCTGGGCCGGCCGGTCGATCACGCCGTCTCGGTCTTCCTCGATGACCTGGCCGAGCGCGGGCTGGCGAACGACGTGTTGCTGGTGATCACGGGCGATTTTGGACGGACGCCGCGGATGAACAAATCGGGCGGCCGCGACCACTGGCCGCAGTTGAGCACGCTGGCGTTCGCGGGGGGCGGCTTGAAGATGGGGCAGGTGGTGGGGCGATCGACCGCGAAGGGAGACGCCCCGGCCACAACGCCCATCACGCTCGATGAGGTATTGTCGACGGTGATGCACTCGCTGTTCGATCTCTCGCAACTGCGTCTGCAGCCCGGAGTCCCCCGCGAGATCTCTCGCGCTCTCGAAGCGGCTGCGCCGATTCCCGAATTGGTCGGGTCAGTTTCCTGACCTCAGTCCAGCGGAACCTGAAACAGGCTTGTCAGCCTGTTCGTGAAAGGGGTGTGGAGCAACGGCACGACGCGGGGCAAGTCGGGTTGTCGCAGTGCGCAGGATCGATCGGCGGACGGAGATGGAGTTACCCGCGACGCCCTGCACCAGATCCCACCGACCTCGTGTCGGTTGGTAAATCCAATCAGCGGCTAATCCACGGCCCCGCCGCGCGCGTCCTCCCTCTCCCGCGAAGCGACGTCCGGTCAACAGAGCCCAGGTGACCGCGGGAGAGGGCGGGGTGAGGGCGAAAAGGCCGCTCAACTCTCTCGGCCCCCGGCCGCGCGGACTTCCGTGTCCGCTCCGTTGGGTTGGGATCGTAAGAGAAACGTGCCGCCGGGCAGCCAAAAAACCTGGATCGGAAACCCCCAATGTGCACCCCACCGAGAACACCATCCGAAAGGGGCCGGCACCAGGGTGGCGGGGGGGCGGACCTCCGTGTCCGCTGCGCTGGATTTGGATCGGACGAGAAACGTGCCGCCGGGTAGGCAAAAAACCTGGATCGGAAACCCATGTGTGCCCAACCGAGAACACCATCCGGCCAAGCCATGTCCTGAAGGGACATTCTTGGATAGCCCAGGGTTTGTGCGCAGCACTACCCTGGGTTGCGTGGCAATCATGCATTTCAGCCCTGAAAGGGCTGGCTTGACCGGTGCCGCCGGGATGAACCGTGGGTTGAAATCGACCTCCATTGTACGGGTGCGGAGTCCGACGATCGGGCCGGTTCCCGCGACCGCCGCGTCAAGCGAACCCCTTCAGGGTTCCGGTGTTCCCATGGATGTCCCTCACCTGGGGTAGCCGCTGCGCGTCAACCCCAGGCTA
>CAIOTJ010000246.1 GCA_903861195.1 uncultured Planctomycetaceae bacterium
CTCCGGGGAATCCTGTTGGGGGACGCAGCCAGATTACCAGCGGAAGATCCGCAGCGCGATCGCGAACGAGATCGCTCCCCAGGCGATCAACGTCAGCACCGGGCGCCACAGGTCGCCCAGCGAGAGCCCTTCGAGCATCACCCCCCGCAGGGCATCGTTGAGCGCCGTCAGGGGCAGCAGCCGGATGAAGGGCTGCACGGCGGCAGGAAACCGTTCCGAGGAAAAAAAGACCCCGGAGAGCACATACATCGGAAGCATGACCAGGTTGAGCAGCCCCGACGCCGTCTCCAGGGTGGTGGCCCGGCTGGCGATCAGCAGTCCCAGCCCGGCAAATGCGAACCCCCCCAGCAAAATCACCACGATCAGGCTGAGCACGCTCCCCTGGATTCCCACTCCGAAGAGCAGCCAGGAGAGCCCCAGCAAAGCGCAGATCTCCGGCAGCATGAACAGCAACCGGCTGAGGATCACACTCAGCAGAAAATCCCGATGCCGCAGGGGAGTCGCCAGAAACCGCTTGAGCAGTTTCTTGACCCGCATGTCGACCAGCACAAACCCGACGCCAAACAGGCCTCCCCCCATCAGATTGATTCCCAACAGACCGGGGACCAGAAAATCGATGTAACGGGAACCGGCCTCGGAGAGTTCGTGATCCTGAAGCGGCGGTGGTGTGGCCCCCCGTTGCTTCAGCAGCACGTTTTCGACCGCCTGGCGGGCGAACAGACTCTCGGCCCGACGCGGCTCCTGCCAGAGTTCCCACTCGCTGGCGGCTTCGGTCGGCGAGTCATTCGACGGCGGCAGGATCACCAGGTCGGTCTTGCCATCCCGCAGCCGTCGGCGCCAACTGTCATCGGAGAGCACCTGCACGGTAAATCGCCCATCGGCGGCCAGCGCCTCGCGCAGGTCCGTCATCGCCGACTCACCCCCGCGCGAGACCAGATCCACGGTAATTTGGGTTTTGGGCCGTTCCCGAAAGGCGATGCCCAGCGAGATCGCCATGATGAGGGGGAATCCATAGACCCAGAAGATGGCGGCCGGCTCACGGAAAAATTCCTTGATGCGGGCCCGGGTCAATTCGACAAGGGGGGTCAGTCGGTGACTCATGATGCAGACTGGCCTCCATCGCGCAGGTGCCGCCCCGTGAGGGTCACAAACACATCCTCCAGAGTGGCGTGGCGGGTGGTCAGCGAAGACAACTCGCGTTGCGTCTGCCGGGTGTAGTCGAGCAGGGCGGGAAGCGCCCGATGGGGTTCGGCCACCGACAGGGCCAGCCGCCCATCTTCGTGCCAGACCTTGGTGACCGACGGCAGTTGGGCGAGTTCCGCCTCGGGGGGCAGCGGCCCCTGCCACGTCGGCTCCAGCACATGTTCGCTCCCCAACTGCGAAATCAACTGGCGTGGCGATCCGAGGGCAATCACCTTGCCCTGATCCACAATCGCCACCCGGTCGCAGAGCCGTTCGGCCTCATCCATGTAATGCGTTGTGAGGACCACCGTGCGACCGGCCGACTTGAACCCTGAGATCACCTCCCAGAGTTGTCGGCGGGATTGAGGATCGAGCCCCGTCGTGGGTTCATCCAGAAACAGGATTTCCGGATCTCCCACCAGGGCACAGGCGATGGCCAGGCGTTGCTTCTGGCCTCCGGAGAGTTTTCCAAACCGGGCGTGTTCCTTCTCCTGCAGGGCGACCTGGGAGATGGCTTGTTCAACGGTCAAACCCTGCGAGAAAAAACTGCGAAACAGGCGAACAATCTCTCCCACCGTCAATTTGTCCGTCAGATTGGTTTCCTGAAGCGAGACTCCGATCCGTTCGCGAATGGCCCGGTCCGCCTCTCCCCAGCGTCGCCCGAGAATCTCCACATCCCCCGAAGTGGCGGTCGACAGTCCCTCGAGAATTTCCATCGTCGAGGTTTTACCCGCCCCGTTGGGACCCAGCAGTCCAAAGCACTCTCCCACCGGTATCTCGAGATCAATCCCCCGGACCGCCTCGACAGGGGGTTTTCCCGGATACGTTTTGGTGAGTTGGCGGCAGCGGATGGCGACTGGGGGGGCGTTCATGACGGGACGTCCTGGCGGCGCCAGGCCGCAATCGCGAACAGAATCCAACCAGCGATCGAAATCATTCCCCCCAGGGGGACGATGCTCATCCCCACCCATCGCAGATTCCCCAGGGTGTAGGCATAGAGTCCACCACTGAAGCCGGCGATTCCCAACAGCAGGCAAATCCCCGCCACGCGGATCCACTTCCGGTTCTGTGGCGTGGCGGAGAGCCCCAGACCAATCAGAGCCAGCGCGTGGTACATCTGGTAGCGGGCTCCCGTCTCAAAGTCGGCGAGGAACTTGCGATCCAGCGGGATCTGCTCGACCACCTGGGGACCATCCGCGGTACTGATCTTTTTGTCGAACATCAACCCGGCGTATTTTTCACGAAAGTAGCCATCCAGCCCATGGGCTGCGAATGCGCCGCAGGCCACGGCGAGGGCCCCCAGAAGTGCCCCGCAACCGATCCAGAATCTCGACCCGTTGTTCACCACGACCTCTTCGCGTTTAAGAATTCGAGGGGCGGCCGAGTTCAATACCGGCTCTGTCGCGGTTTGGCCGCACCGGTTTTGCGGCGGTCCCCCCCAGGATGATCCGCGCCCCCTCGCCCACCCTGCTCAAGATCTTACCGATCCACTTGCCGGCGGCGTAGCCTGCCTGGCCCAGGCCGTCACTCGGGAATCGGATCTGGCATTTGCTACAACCTTGGGCTGTCGACCCAACTCCGGTCCCTCTTCCCGCCGCCTCCAACCGTGTTTTCGAATCCCAAAGTGTTGGTGCTTCTGTACCTGGCTGCGATTGTGGTGGCCAACCTGACCGTGGCGGCTTTGGGTCCGGCGGCCCTTTACGTCAACGCCTTCGTGCTGATTGGGCTCGATCTCTCGTGTCGGGACCGGCTGCATGACTTTTGGCGGCGTCAGGGACTGGGCTGGAAAATGGGGCTGCTCATCCTGACCGGAAGCTGCCTGTCCTGGTTGCTCAGTCCCCAGGCTGGTCGGGTTGCCAGCGCCTCATTGGTGGCTTTTGCCTTGGCCGCGACGGCTGATGCCCTGGTCTATCATCGCCTGCAACTGCGTCCCTACCTGGTCCGCAGCAACGGCAGCAATGGGGTGGGGGCGATGATCGACAGTCTGGCGTTTCCCACCCTGGCGTTTGGTGAATTCAGTCTGGTGACGTCGTTGCTGCAGTTCGTCGCGAAATTCCTCGGCGGATTCCTGTGGTCGTTGCTGCTGAACCAGCCGCCGCGGACAGGCCCGGACGGGTCTCATCCAATCCGCTGCTCCCCACGGTCGCCTCCCGACTCCCCCGCGTCGCTGGACGGAACCGGCCCCGCCTTCGAAGATGCCGCAACCGGACTCTCGATTCCCGGCCACAGACCGGATGATCCGGCCGATTGCTGAACCCGATTTCCCCAACACGCCACCCCGGTGTGCCTCGTTCCCCCTGAGAAGATCGACATGACCACTCGTCGCCGACTGTTGGCTCAGGGATTGGCGAGTTGCGCGGCAGGGATTGCCGCGGCAGGCACTGACCTGCGCGGCAGCGAACCCGACAACGCCCCAGCCGAGCGACGCGAGTTTCGCATCGGGGTGATTTCGGCCCGGATCGAAGGTCGGCCCCAGCCGTCGAACGGGCATACCTGGCACTTCGCGCAATACTTTCATCCGGAGATCTCGCTCGCCGCGATCCGCAAATACCAGGATCCCGGCAGCGTGACGATGTTCGAGAAGTACCTGCGGAATCCGCGCACCAATTTCGGCGTACTGCCATTTCCCGACACCCGCATCACGCACTATTACGAAGCCGACCGGAATCTCGCCGCCCGGTTTTGCGAAGCGTTTCCCGGCGTGCAAGTGGCGACATCACTGGAGTCGATGATTCGCGAAGTCGATGCCGTCTATCTGGGAGACGCCTCGGGACTGGGGGAAGATCACTTCGACCTCGTCGCTCCCGGACTCGAACGCGGTCTGCCGACGTTTTGTGACAAACCGATCGGCGGCTCGATCGCCGAGACCCGGCGGATCCTCGATTTCGCCCGCCAGCATGCGGCCCCGTTGATGTCGTCCAGCCTGTTTCGGCATCAATGGGGAATGGAGGAGGCGCTGCGGCTGCGCGACGCGAAGGAATTCGGCTCGTTACAGTACGTGATTGCCAGCCTGGGCGGGGGCTATTCGGAACGCGGTTGGGCGATCTACGGACAACACCCCGCCTGGACCGTGATGACCCTGTGTGGACCGGGGATCGACAGCGTGAGTCTGTATGCCCGCGAGGCGACGGCCCACGCCCTCGTGACCTGGCCCGACCGCATGCCCGCCGAGATCTGGTACGGCCGGCCCGACATCGCCCGCGACTACTGCTCAACGGCGGTCCATTTCGAGCAGCGGCGGTTCGAGTTCACCCCAGCCATCGAGGGGAATTTCTGGCTGGGTCACCATTACGAGATGTTCAATATGGCGCAGGCCTTCCGGCAGATGGTGCGGACCCGGGAAGAACCCGTTCCGCATCGGGAAATCCTGGAGGTCACCGCCCTGATTCATGCCGGGCTGAAATCCCTGCGGGAGAAAAGCCGGCTCGTCGCCCTGGCGGAACTGTTGGGCTGACTGTGGGGGCGACAGTTCGGTTGACGCCGTCTGAGATTCTCCCCCAATGGGCGGTCAGTCTCCCCGACCGCATGCCAGGACCGCGGCGCCGAGGAGCGAGGCGGCGGGTGGTGTATGCGAAGCCGGGGGGCGGTCGATCAAGCGGGCCGCTGGATGGCCGCGCTCGCGGATCTTGAAGCGGGGACCGCCAACGGGAAGGGTCTGGCCGGACTTCGGGAGAATCGCGATCGCGGGGATCATCGGCCCCCGCACGCTGGTCACTGACGGTCAGTCTGGACAAGGATCCCCGTCGATCCGCAGGCGTCGACAGACTGTCACGGATTGCAGAAGTTGGAAACGATCTTGGGTGGTTCGCGATTCGCGGCGGCCACCGCGGACTGCGACAGGCAAGACACCAGCCGCGAACGGTAATTCCGCAGAAGCGACAGTAGCGATCCATGCCCCAGGTTCTGGTGGGGGAGATGCAGTTCGTACTGACCACGGTAACCAGCCGCCTCGAGACGCGCCACCACCTCCCCCAGTGACGGTGTGGCGGGGGGGCTGTCCCCTCCCGGGGCCAGAGCCACCGCGGCGTTGGCCGATTCGGCATCGGTCCGCGGAAGATCGCGAATAATGGCCAATCCCATCTGGGGGACCAACTCGTCCAGCCGTGCCAGAGCCTCGGGGTCACGTGCCAGACCATGCAGGTCGACTGCCAGACCCAGCCGGGCATGCTGACATTCCTGCACCAGATCCAGACCCTGGGCCGTGGAATCGAGACACGACCACCGCGCGGCCCGCACACCGCACAGCACATGGACCAGCACGGTCACGTCCCGGCACTGGGCATTATCGGCCACGATCGACAACTGCTCGGTCAGCAACTTCCGGACATGATTGCGGGAATGTCCGGCCCGGGTCCCGGTGACCACCAACAGGTAGGGTGCCCCGAGATTCGCGGCACTGTCGAGCGCCACGCCGGAGTCGTGCAGCGTTTCCCGCACCGGGACTCCATGCTGACCTGTAAAGCCCCCCGCCCAGGAGAGGCTGCTGACCTGCAGCCCCCGGTCGGATAACAGGTCCCGGCAGCGCTCTTCGCCAAATTGCTCGAGCCGCAGCCGCCACATGCCGACCGACTGCAGGCCCGTTTGACCCACTTCATGGGCCAATTCGGGCAAATCCCAGTGGAAGGCGGTCGAGACATGCAGCGACACACGAGCCTCGGGTTGGCACGGCCGCATGCGGGAGGCGTCCAACTGCGTACGCCCAGGCGGCACTTGTGGGGCTGAAGAATCCAGGGGTCTCTCCCATGCTCACGAACGAGGACTTGGAATCCGCCCCACCGGGCGAAGTGTCCGAAATTGTCTGCAACCCTGGCCACGTGGCAACATCACGACAGGCACAGTCGTCGCACCACTCGCCAGCCCACCATCAGCCCTTGGCATTCAGCTTGACAGCGGGATCGTCCGACACGTTGACCCAAACGTGCACATGGGGCGTTCCACGGTAATGCCAGACAAACGACGGACCCTCGAGACGCCAGCAGTCCCACTCACCATCGTCACCGAGGTCGATCGAACTGCCGTCACTCGCCTTGCGATAGAACGCCAACCGGCACGACTTGAGGCCTCCCTGCGCTTCGAGCAGCCGTCGCGCCTCGGCCTGGTCTTGCTCACGATACGGTTCCAGCAGGGCCGACAACACCTGCCGGGCGTGCTCGGTCTGATCGGCCGACAGCTCGGACAGCGGCAATCCGGGAATCTCTCCCCGCCCCCGGAAACCGACGGCACTTTCGTGCGGGGTCAGCTCAACCAGCGATTGCGCCCGCTGCTTGCCATCCAACATCTGAAACAGACGATTGGCCTTCTGCGCCTGGTACCAGAAGACGTTGCCGGGATGCCCGACTTGCTCATTGAAACCCGAGGCGGCGTGACCATAGAAGATGGGGCCCCCAAACGCCATGTGCTCGGTGCTGTCGCCGTCGCACCGGATCGTCAGATGGCGACCGGTCATCACGAACTCCAATTTGCCGCTGTCGGGTTCTCCGAACAAGGCAATCGTCTGCGACTTGCCATACCCCCCCGCATCATCCTGCAACTGCTTCAGAATCCGCTCGTGCCATTCGGGGTTGTACAGGCCGAGGAAAATCTCCCGGATCAACGCCTGCTGTTCTCCGGTGAAGAACTCTCCCCCCACATTCAGCTTCGAGGCGTCGGTAATGTTCCAGTTGTTGGAAACATGCGTTCGCAACAAACCCCGATCGTCCTGATAGTCCCAGTCGAAGCAGATCTCCTCTTTCTGGGCCGCACTGAGAGTCGCATAGAGCCGCTTGACCAGATTTTCGGAGGGAGTCTTGATCCCTGGTTTGGCCTCCGGCGGCACCCCAGTCTGAGCCACCGCAGTGGGACTGACGCTGGCAAATCGATCGGCCAGACCGCCCGCCAGGCCGCCCGCCGCCACCACCCGGATGAACTGCCTGCGGTTGACTGGCAAGGGACCCATCTCACAGTCAGGACAGGCATTCGGCTCAGACATCGACGGGTCTCCTTCCAACGGGGGAAAATAATCCGGAGTCGCGTGGCGTGGCAGTATGACACTGGCAGGAGGTTTTTTCCAGCAGGGTTGTAGCGATTGGAACGGTCAGACCTGGGGAGGTCACTCGTCCATCGGTCGAACCGCTCTTGCGAACCGCCGGTTCCCCTAAGGTTTCCCCACTTCACCCCATCGGTGAATGTCGATATGATCAGATTGCGTCGTGTTGTGTTGCAGGCCGTCTGTTGGAACAGCAATCTCCGGAACTGCTTTGACAACAACGCAGTTCCGCCGCAGCCCAGTCTGATTCTCTTTGTCAGGATCACCGAAAGGGATCGCATGAATCGCCGCATGGCACTGTCTGACCTGGCTGGCTCGCGTCGTTGGTTCCTGCAGGCGGCCAGTGCCGCGACGTTGGCGAGCCGGATGGGGGTGGCCGCTGAAACACGCCCGAGCCGGGGTGCTCACCGCAGCGTCATCATGTTCTGGCTGTCGGGCGGTCCCAGCCAGTTGGATATGTGGGATCCGAAGCCCGACGCACCGTCGGAGATTCGGGGGCCCTTCGGCTCGATTGAAACCCGGCTGCCCGGGGTTCGGCTGAGCGAGCACTTCCCCTTGCAGGCGGCACTGGCCGACAAACTCTCGTTTTTGAGGTCGGTCGACTGCTCGGCCAGCAACCACACTCCCATCACGCTCCAGGCCGGCAATCCTCTGGCGAAACGGAGCGACGATGGACGAGACGGGGGGGGTTATCCGTCGATTGGTTCGGTGGTTGCCAAATTCAAGGGGCCCAATCATCCCGATCTCCCCCCGTTCGTGGGGTTGGCTCCCGCCTGGAAGGCCGATGTGTGGGAGGCGGGACACATGGGCGCCCCCTATGCCCCCGTCGATGGGCTGAAGCTGGTCGGCAAATTTGGACTTCCCCAGGGGGTGCAGGTCGAACAACTGCATGATCGCGATGCGCTGCGGCGGAGCTTCGACCGGCTGCGCAGCGACATCGACCGCCTCGACACGCTCGACAAGCTCAACCAGTTCCAGCAGCAGGCCTACGAAATGGTGCTGGGCGGCCACGTGCAACGGGCGTTCGACATCGAGTTGGAGCCTCAATCGGTGCGCGACATGTATGGCCATCACACGATTGGTCAGAAAGCGCTGCTGGCCCGGCGGTTGGTCGAGGCGGGAGTCACCTATGTGCTGGTGAGCGGCGCCTGGGGCTATTTCGACCATCACGGCGACAGCGTGAACTGGGGAGGGATCGAAAAGGGGCTCAAACCGCTGCTGCCCCATGTCGACCAGACAGTGCATGCGCTCGTCACCGACCTGGCCCAGCGGGGTTTGCTCGACCAGACACTGGTGTTGATGTTGGGGGAATTTGGACGGTCCCCGGTCATCAACAAGGATGCTGGCCGAGACCATTGGACCAACGTCATGTCGATGGTGGCTGCGGGGGGAGGACTGAAGCATGGCCAGGCGGTGGGGGCGACCGACGCGCGCGGGGGCGAGGTCAAGGAAGGACTGATTCGGCCCCAGGATCTGGCGGCGACGGTCTTCCGGTTCCTCGGCATCGACCTCTCGGCCCACTGGACCAATCCCCAGGGCCGCCCGACCCCCATCGTGGTCGAGGGGGGACGCCCCATTCCCGAGCTGTTCGCCTGAGGTTCATTCGGGGAGCGGTTTCCGTTGCCGCGTCCCCACACGACCGACGGATTTCACACGAAAACGCCGAGGGGCTCGCCTCTCGGCGTTTTCCTTTTGGGGCCTTTCCCGCAGGGTTTCTTCGCGATCCCCGTCGGCAGAGACAACTCTCCAATCTCAGAGACGAATTCCAGCCAGCCAGTGTACGGACGTCATCAGGGGCGGGGCTGTTGTGCGCGACCTTTCTCCCCTCAGGTGGGTCCGTTTTGCACGATCATTTCCACTCGGCCGCAGGCCGGACCCCACTGACCTCGCGTCCGTCGGTGAACGAGATCTGTGGCTAACCCCGCGGCTCCGCCGCGCGCGTGCCCCCTCTCCCGCAAAACACCCCCCGGTCAACAGAGCCCACGTCGCCGCGGGAGAGGGTTGGGGTGAGGGGAAAATGGCCGCTTGGGTTCACAGCGGACGTCGCTTCCAAAATGCACCGCTCAACCCCCTCACCCGGCC
>CAIOTJ010000247.1 GCA_903861195.1 uncultured Planctomycetaceae bacterium
AATCAAGGATTGGTTCGAAGTGACCCCAGCGGGATTTGAACCCGCATCGCAGGGATGAAAACCCTGTGTCCTGACCGGGTTAGACGATGGGGCCGGTTTGACGACGGAGATTCTAGTCGGAAGTCCTGCGATTGCCAAGCGGGAATCCTCCCCCTTCGAGGAGGGGGTCCAAGGGAAAATATGATCGGATGTTCATGCCTCCAGCCGCATCAAGTGCCACCACCCGAGCGTCCACTTCCCGGGGGGGTGGCAACCCCCACCCTGAATTGGTCTACTTTTCAATTGGTCTTTTTGGTCGACCGGCCAGAGGCTGTGCGAACGAATTCCCGCTCTCGTTTTCTGACCCGGATCCATGCACAACCCCGCTGCCCTTCCGCTGTGGTCTCTGGTTCTGGCGGCCTGCCTGGGGGGAATCGTCCCGGCACCAGCCCGGTCGCAGGACGCCCCCCCCGTGGTGCCGACCGAGACTCTTGTGCTCTTCAACGGCAAAGACCTCGCCCCGTTCTACACCTTCACCCGCGACACCGGCCATGCCGACCCCCTGCGGGTGTTCACGTTGGTCGACAACATCGATGGCAACCCCGCCATTCGGATCTCGGGAGAGGGAAGTTTCGGCGGGCTGATCACCCGGAATTCGTACGCGAACTACCGCTTGGTGGCCGAGTTCCGCTGGGGGGAACTGACCTGGGGAGGCAGGAAAAAAGCGGCCCGCGACAGCGGCATTCTGCTGCACTGTTTCGGACCGGATGGCGGCTACAACAAGACGTGGCACGCCAGCGTCGAATGCCAGATCATCGAAGGAGGGGTGGGGGATTTTCTGGCGGTCCCGGGCGAAACCGCCGACGGGACCAAATACATCCCCCGCCTTACCGCCGATGTCGACTTTGACAAAGATAAAGAGCCTTTCTGGAAAGCGGGTGGCACCCCCAAGACCATCAGCTCGGGGCGGATCAACTGGTTTGGCCGCGATCCCAATTGGGCCGATGAGCTTGCTTACCGGGGTCCCCTCGACGTCGAAAGTCCCCACCCCGAGTGGACGCGCGTCGAAGTGATCTGCGACGGAGCGACCATCACCAACATCGTGAATGGCCGGGTGGTCAACAAGGCGTACGATGTCTTTCCCACCTCGGGCAAGATCACGTTCCAGACCGAAGGGGCCGAAATCTATTTCCGTAAAATCGAGCTGCATCCTCTGAAACAAGCGGGCAGCTAACCGCCTGACTCACGGTTGGACCCGGCGTTCGGCTCCCCGCTGTCCCTCAGGCCGGCGGGACCTGCCCACCCAAGGCCCCCCGGCAGGCGGTGTCGAACAACGTCTGGATCAGTTGGGTGGCCACCGCAGCCAGTGGGCTGCGCAGCACGGCCTGCAGTTGCTGACGGGTTTCGCGATTCCGGTTGACCTCACAGGCCGCCTCGCGCACCCGGTCGAGCCCCGCCTCCCCCAGACTCGACAGGTGGGTCTCCCACAACACCCAGTCGGCCCACGTCCAATCGCGAAACAACCCCGGTTCGACCGCGGCCAGACCCCCCGCCACCCCACTCGGCCCCACGCCTCCTGGAATCTCTCCTCTGCCTGGGGAATTCTCTCCACCTGCCAACAGCTTCCCCCGGGCACGCTCCGCCGCCTCCCCCCATTCGCCCTGATCCCTGCTCCCACCGGAAGCCGGTGAGCCCTCCGCAGAGCTGAAATCGGCGGCTGGCCCCACCCCGCTGAAATCCCATGTGGCTCCCGAGGGTGCCAACTCCTCCACCTCCACGCCAAACGCCTTCGCCAACCGATGCAGGGTCAGCAGCCGGGGATGCTGGGTGGTGCCGTGCTCCAGATGGTGCAGCGTGCTGCGGGAAACCCCCGCCCGCTCCGCGAGTTCCTCCAGACTCCACCCTGTACGCAATCGTTGCGCCCGAATTCCGGCCGCGAGTTTTTGCGCACAAATCGTTTCTGATTCGAGAGTTGCAACTGGGCTCATGAGGTGATTCCAGAGACCTCACCAGGGAAAGTTCACCAAACTGACCACATCTGGAAAAACGTCCCATTGAGTGTGGCTACGCGTACATTACATTACCTGATTACGCGTGTCCAGTGCAACAATTGTTCAAAACGGGTTGGGGTCGAAGGAGAGTTCCATGGTGCGGATTGTGCGTTTGTCGCTGGAAGAGGGAGTTTTACTCCCCGATGACGTGACGGAGATCGAGTGGCCGGAGGCTGCCCGCCGACGGCGGCGGGAGCAGGCGCCCCACGGGACCCCGGTCACCGATCCGCCTCCCAAACGCCGTCGGGGTCGACCGAGAAAGCACCCGCCACAGACCGACTGGCGGCCGACCGCGAATCCCACTCCCGAACAACCCATCCCGCAAAGTCCGCCCGACGCGGAACAGGGGCTGGACTGAGTGACGCTGCTGCGTTGTGTGACGGCGGGGCGAGTGTCGGGTGGGAGCAACTCTCCCTCCGTACCCCGCCAGTCCCCCGCGGGGTCTGGGGCCTCTTCGCGAAGGCTCAGATCGGGGGATCACATCCGAGTCTTCCCGGACCCGACCAGAGCGATCGGTCGAAAGCGACTCCGACAGGTTCGGCTGGGTTTCGCGCGCGGGACCCCGGCGGCGGGCCAGATGCCTGCTGGGTCTGGGCCGAACGGCTCGCGGAAATCACATCGAAACGGGGGGCTCCCCAGGCCCACTCTCAGCACTTCCCGCACGGGAGGCTTCGTTCCGCTGAGCCGTGAGTGGGGGGGGGCCAAACCGTTGCGTGTTGCGACTCTGCCAGTTGGTCCCCACTGCACATGGCTCGCTTTCGAGGTGCACGGTGATGATCTCGGCCAACAGCGCCCGGCGCCGGCGATCCCACTGCAGCGAGTGCCGCACATCGGTGTGCGAGGAACTGGGATGATTCGACGGATAGCCCCGCGTTCGGGTGCCACGCCAATGCTCGGCTGAACCATGCCAGAGCTGGCTGAACCCGGTGGGCACCCAGCCCGACTGCGGCACAATCCAGCGGGTTCCCAGATCAAACCCGGGGGGAAAATGCAGTTCGTAGGTCCCGCGCCATTGCTGGTGCAGGTACCCCGAATCGCGCAGGCGAACCCAGTCGTTCCACGATTTGACCATCACCCGGTCGAACCCGTAAATCACCTCGGGATCCAGATGGGCCACCTGCAACGCCTGGCGGGTGTGGTCGGGCAGGATCACGTCGGCATCCAGGTGCCAATGCCAACTCTCGGTGGAGAGTTGCTGCAGCCCCCGCTCAATGAGATATCCCCGGTTGAATTCCCGTCCCGGAGTGATTCCCTCGCGGGTGATCAGCGTGTCGAGGTTGAACTGCCGACAGACTTCGCGGGTCTCTTCATCTTCGGGAGTGGTCACCACCAGCCAGCGATCGAACAGGGCCCGGTTGTGCGCGGCGGCGACCGCCAGGAAATCGCCGTAATTCACACAGACCGTCAGGGCTTCCAGTAACACGGCACCATCCGCTGGGGAAGTTCAGAAAAGACACTCGCCGGCCAATCCAGTGATTCCTGGTTGAGAAATGGCCGCGGGGGGTCGACACACATCCCCCAATCCGATTCTTCAGCCCACTGGGAGGGGGTGTCAAGATGCAAGACCCGGGACGCCGCTGGAACCGGGGAGCGCGGTGGGGTTGTAACGAAGAGCCCTCAGCCGACCCGGGCCGCGATTGGGCCGACCGGGCCTGCTCCCCGAGTGAACCGAGGCCCCGCCCTCGCTCTCAGCGAGCCGGCCGCTCCGCCGTGCGGGCCAAAACCGCCGTGGCCCAGCCCGTGGCCATCATCGAAATGAACTGGTCCTTTCCCCATGGATCGCCATTGTCGAAGAAGACCTGCACGGGTGTCGCGCGGGTCGCCACGTGCCACGAACCGTCGGGCTGCTGGGTCTGCCTGAGGAACTCAATTCCCCGGCGAATCACCAAATCGCCCGAAGACAGCCCCGAATCCAGCAGCACGTACAACGCGGTGGCGGTGGCGTAGGCGTCTCCCGCGAGATCGGCGGTCTGCGACCAACTGCCATCGCGATTTTGGGTCTGCAACAGAGATTGCCGGGCCCCGGCGCCCTCGGCGGGCGTGCCCCCCAGCAGAGACGCGCTCCAGGCACGGGCCACCCGGTCTTCATGCAGGCGGGTGGTCTGGCGGGCCAGCCAACCGCGCGTCCGCTCGACCGCGGCCTCTCCCGCGGCCTGCCGCTCAGCTCGGGCGTAATGCCGAATTCCCGCCGCCGCCAGCACCGTTTCGAACACGACCGATTCCTCGGCGGGGGGGCGAATCGAGTGCAATTCCCACACCCCTTCAGCCGACTGGGTTTTCAGCAGATAGGCCACCATCGCGTCAGTCACCTCATCGGCCGGCTCCCCGGACAAGCGCAAGGTCCACAGGGCATAGCCGACGGTCAGGGCCTTGCCTCCCACCCCCTCGCCGGCCTGCAGCTCGTCGGTCCGTTTCGCGAATGACTTTCGCACAAAGGTAACCAGTTCCCGTTCGAGTTCGGTCTGGCGGGGCAGGTCGAGCCGGTGGGCGGCGGTGAGTGCCAACAGGGGTAGCGTCTGGTGATGGCAGGCGAAACACTGGCGGTGTTCGGGATACTCGCGGGCGCCCCGGGTCAACACCCGCAAGCCGCTGGCCACGGCCCGAGTCCTGTCTTCGTCGGTTGTGGCCCGATTGCTGTTTGTCTCTTCGATTTTTGACTCGTCGATCTGTGGCCCGTCAATCACGGACGGGCTGATCGCAGACTGTTCAACTGGCCGGGGCGGACTGGCGGGGGGTTGCGACCAGGCCGGGCTCAGACACCGCAGGGGAGCGAACAGCAACCCGGCGAAGAGGATGATTCGCCCCACGGGAACCGCGCGACTCCAGCAACTGGCGGACTTGGTCACAGGTTGTTCCGGAAGCAAGAGGGGATGTGATTCAGCGTTGGGCCAATTCACGCAGCAGGGCGCAACCCCGTTCGAGGGTGCGGTCGTCGGCGGCGTACGAGAGACGGAAGTGAGTGTCTTGCGGACAGAAGACATTGCTGGGGATGATCAGCAACCCCCGCGAGATCGCCTCGGTGCAGAACTCAGTGGCGGTTCCCCAGGGGGCTTTCGGAAGCAGAAAGAACGCGGCGTCCGCCCGGGGAATCTCGTAATAGGGGCTCAATTGCGAGACGACGTAATCCCGCTTGCGGTGGTAGTCGCGCACCCGATCGCTGATATCGCAATCGAGGGCGGCCAGACCGGCATACTGCACTGGGTGCGGGGCGCAGACGAACGTGAACTGCTGCAGCTTCAACATCTGCTGCACCAGCGCCGCCGGAGCGTGGGCATACCCCAGCCGCAGTCCGGTCATCGAGTGCGACTTGCTGAAACCATCCACCACGATGGTCTGGTTGTTGAACTGGGCGGGGGAGACGAAGGGCTGGTCGTAACAGAAGTCGTGGTAGATCTCATCGCTCAGCAGGGCGATGTCGCGTTCGGCCGCGAGCCGGGCCAGTCCTTCCACCTCGGCCGCCGTGGCGAGGGCCCCGGTGGGGTTGTTGGGGGAGTTGAAGACGATGACCTTGGTCCGGGGCGTGATCGCCTGCCGGACCCGGTCGAGATCGATGCGGAAATCGGGAAAGGTGTCGATCTCGACCACGATCCCCCCCACCAGCGTGGTGAGGTGGCGATACATCACGAAATACGGGCTGAAGACCAGCACCTCGTCCCCTGGATTGACCAGGATCGACAGGGCCAGCGTCAGGCCGCCACTGGTTCCACTGGTGATGAACACCTTGCGGTCGGCAGGCCCGTATTGGGCGTCGATGCGGGCCTGCAGCCGGTCGATCAGCGGCGCAATCCCCTGGGTCTGGCTGTAGGCATTTTTTCCGTCGGCAATCGCCTGACAGAGCGCCTGTTTGACCGGCTCGGGGGTGTCGAAGTGAGGCTGGCCGATCGAGAGATTGATGGGGTCCTTGAGACGGGCCCCCAAATCAAACACCTTGCGGATCCCCGACGCGTCGATGCGCTGCATGCGTTCGGCAATCCAGTGTTCGCTCATGATGATCCAGCCGCAGGGGAGAGAGTGGCAAACCAACGCGGCCCGTTCCGCGCACTGCGGCCGCCCAGCTCAGACAGGCGAGTCTACAACCCCCGCTCGATCCACTTCCAGCCCATCCACTTCCAGCTCAACCTGTGACAGGGCGTCACCCGGCGTGATCGCCGGCCCCCAGACGGCCCCAGATTTGCCCGGGTCGTGCACACCACCAGCAATTGGGCGTCCAGCGATTGGGCCACCAGCAAAAAGTCACACCCCGCACAGTCCACCCTGCGGAAGAGAAACAAACGAGGCGGGATGGACTGGTTCCGGGCAGAGTTCAGCGCCTGGGGGACAGCCTGGAATCGACCAGATAGCCGCGCAATAAAAAACGCATGTCCGGCGGAAGAAAAAGAGGCATCCATGCCACACAGACCGTCCATGGTGCGTAGAGGTCTGGCGATGCCTGGATGATGACACCGAGTGAGGGGCTTTTTCTTCAACGCCGGACATGCGGGGGTGGCCGCAGCCGGTAACTGGTGGGAGATTGTGGAAAAACGCTCGAAGAGGTTCGCTGCAGACGCCAAGACGGCAATCCATCACCGGCCGCAAAGGCCTGTTGAACAGACCCGCGTATCAGCCCGAGAGGTCTTTGAGCAGCGGATTGAAGCTGGGCATCTCCTGCCGCAGCAACTGCAGCCAGGCGACGGGATTCCAGATTTCGACGCAGATCACCGCGCCAATCAGCATGACCTCGCCCTCGGGGGGCACATCGAGAAATTCGCGGAATCCCTCGGGAATCACCAGTCGCGACCGGCCTGCCAACCGCACGGTTCGGGACCGGGTCGAAAGCAGCCGGCCAAACCGCTGCACTTCGCCCCACTTCTGCTCCATGCGACCCAACTGAATCTTCTGCTGGATCAAAGTCACGCCGTCATCCAGCCGCTGCTGCCATTCCTCCGGCCGCCACAGACTCAGACATCCCGCCTGCTCCTTCACCAGAATCACATCCCCGGTGGGGCTGCTGACTGGCTCGGCCAACTCCGCCGGCAACGAAATCCGAAACCGGTCGTCAACGACCCGTTTGAACTCGCCGGTGATGAAGGTTGGCGCTGATCCCACAGCCATCGCCCTGGTTGCTTTGGTAACGACGTTAGGGAGTGCAGATTTCGGGTGCCGGCTGATTCAAGCCGGGCTCCCCGCACGAGACGCCACCCGGAACCAAACCCCACCGCTCGCCCCGCCAGCCGACTCGGAAATCGGATGGCAAAACCAGCATATTGGGCCTGTTTCCCACAATCAACTGATTGTCAAAGAGCGGTTTGGGCACAAAACCCACATCCGATCTTTAACCCTAACAATCGGCAAAATCGTTTTCAATGGACCGCCTCCCGATTTTTTTCGAAACGCCGGTCTCCCCCGGCCGTCGCCCCCAGGCCTTGCCACTCGGCCCGCTTCTCTCCCATACTCGCGCTCTCCTCTTTCCCCCTTGCCCTCCCTGAATTCATGTACGATCGCACTCGACTGATCTCTCTGTTTCGCGAACGGGCCCTCAAGTTCGGCGACTTCACCCTCGCCTCGGGGCGCAAGGCGTCGTATTACCTCGACGGCAAACAGATCTCCCTCCATTCCGAGGGGCTGCGCCTCGTCAGCGAGGGATTGCTCGACCTGCTGGCCAATACCCCCTTTGACGCCATCGGCGGAATGTCGATTGGAGCCGACCCCATCGTCGGCGGCGTGCTCGCCGTCGCTGGGGCCCGCCAACGCAATCTCTGCGGATTCCTCGTCCGCAAAGAGGCCAAGGGGCATGGCACTCAACGCTTCATCGAAGGCCCCGTCCAGCCCGGCATGAAGGTCGTGGTCATCGACGATGTCGTCACCACCGGCGGCAGCGCCCTCCAGGCGGTCGAACGGATCCAGGAATTCGGCTGCGAGGTCGTGCAGATCGTGGCGGTCATCGATCGGCTCGAAGGAGGAGCCGCCAACTTCGCCGCCAAAAACCTCCCTCTCGTCAGCTTGCTGACCATCCGCGACTTCGGCATCGAACCCCCCGCCGTCTGATCGGGAGCGACATTGCATGGTCCGGCCCGGTTCCCGCTGGCTCTGCCCGGAGGGCCCCCCGGACCTGCGGCCCGCGCCCTCTTCGCCGCTTTCCCCGGGCGCAACCTGCAATTACGATCTCCGCAGACTTGGCAACTCTCTCTTCGTTTCGGAGCGTGCCCCCCATGCGCCCCTGGTGGCCCCACCTGCTGTTGCTGCTGTGTTCGCTGGCGGTGACCGCGTTTCCGGGTCGAACCGGGGCCACCCCGCCTGCCGAGACCGACAATCAGCCTCCGGTCGACTTCCAGCGCGAAATCCGCCCGCTGCTCGCCCGGCACTGCTATCGCTGCCACGGTCCCGACGCCGCCAAACGGCAGGCCGACCTGCGGCTCGATTCCCTCGCAGCGGCGACGGCCGATCTGGGGGGGCGACGGGCCATTGATCTCGCCGATCCCCCCGCCAGCG
This sequence comes from uncultured Planctomycetaceae bacterium, assembly GCA_903861195.1. Classification (GTDB taxonomy): domain Bacteria; phylum Planctomycetota; class Planctomycetia; order Planctomycetales; family Planctomycetaceae; genus UBA10511. The sequence continues at coordinate 8,499 of CAIOTJ010000247.1, forward strand.
AACTGCTGGTGCGCATCACCACCGGGGATGAGTCGCTGCAGATGCCTCCCCCCAGCGCAGGTCCGCCACTGCCTGCCGCCCAGGCCGAGCTCCTGCGCCGCTGGATCGCCCAGGGGGCTCCCTACGCCCCCCACTGGCTGCAGGCCCCGCTGCGGCAGCCGCCAGTCCCAGCCGATCCAGCGACCAGCCACCCCATCGATGCCTTCCTGGCGCAGCGCGCGCACGACGCCGGGCTGAGCGCCGCCCCGTTGACCTCCCCCCGGCTGTTGGTCCGGCGGCTGGCCCAGGATCTTTGCGGCCTACCCCCCGCCGCCGTCGGGGTGTCCGTCGACACGCCCCTTGCCGACGATGCCGCCTGGGGAATTCTCGTCGATCGCCTGCTGGCCCATCCCGCGTTCGGCGAACGCTTCGCGACGTTCTGGCTTGATCTGGTGCGCTATGCCGACACCGTCGGCTATCACGGCGACCAGGAACACCCTATCGCCCCCTACCGCGACTACGTGATCGACGCCTTCAACAGCAACCTGCCGTTCGACCAGTTCACCCGCGAACAGTTGGCGGGTGATCTGCTGCCCGATGCCACCCCCCGGCAAATCATCGCCACCGGCTACAACCGCGTGCTGCAGACGTCGCATGAAGGGGGAGTCCAACAAGGCGAGTACCAGAAGAAATACGACGCCGACCGGGTTCGCAATTTCGGGCAGGTCTGGCTGGGGCTGACCACCGGCTGTGCCGAGTGCCACGATCACAAGTACGACCCCTTCACCCAGCGCGACTTCTACAGCCTGGCCGCCTACTTCGCCGACGTGGACGACACCCTTACCTTCCAGGGGGGAGACCGCAATCCCACCCGGCGGGAACCCGAGATGGAGGTGTGGGAAGAGACCGATCTGCCGCGGGTCGAGGCGCTGAACCAGGACTTGGCACGGTGGAAAGCCAACGGGATGGCCCCCTCCGCCGCCGGGCAGATCGAAAGGCTGCAGGCCGAACTGGCCGCACTTCGCCAGCGCGCCCGACGAACGATGATTACCCGTCGCCGCGAGCCGCGGGTGATTCGCGTCCTGAACCGGGGGGACTGGCAGGATGAAACCGGCCCGATAGTCGCAGCCCGCCCCCCCGCTTACCTGGCGGGGGATCTCCCCCCTGGCACGCGAACCCGGCTTGATCTGGCGGACTGGCTCTGCCAAGACGCGGCGGGCGAGACGGCCCGCGTGTTTGT
>CAIOTJ010000248.1 GCA_903861195.1 uncultured Planctomycetaceae bacterium
AGTCGCATTCTGGATTTCGGCTTTCGCTGGCGAGGTCATTCGCCGCCGACCCGGGCCGGGCTGCTTTTCGACCGGGGGTGGCTTCCGTCGCGCAATTCGCTCAGTCAGCGTTCAGTCGCTGGATCCAGTTCCGTGGATGACGGCGTGCGTGGCCAATCGCGACGACCAGCGTTTCTTCCGTCGTGAATCGAAACAGCACGACCTACCGAAATCGCGCCAGCAGAAACTGGCGCACGTCGCCCAAACCGCCAGACAGCTCCCAAGCCGGGAAAGAATCGGGACTCTGCTGAATCCGGTTCAAAACCTGTTCCAAGGCGTCGAGAAACTCGTTCCCCAGCCCGGTCTGCCGCTCTTCGTACCAGCGGGCCGCCGAAACAGCATCGTCTCGTGCGTCGTCGAGGACGCGAAAGCTCATCGGTCAGGCTTGCCCGGTGCGGTCTGGAATCGCTCACGGATGGCCGTCATCGCCTCGCTCAGACCGGCGGCGTCTGCCTGACCACGATCATACGCGCCAAGCCGGCGTTGCACTTCGGCCCTCCACGCGGCACCGATGCTGGCATCGGCGAAACCATCTTCCACGAGGCTGGATTCGAGAATCTCAACCAAGTCGGCGCGATCGGAGGGCGAAAGTGCTCTCGCCTGGTTGGCAATCTCTTCACAAAGCAGCACGACTTGTCCCCGGCAGTCGTCCGTTGCAAAACCTGGCTAACGAATTGTCTGGAATCGATTCCTTGAAGTCCATGTCAACTGCGCCGTCGGTCGAAAACCGGGTGGCGTGGGCGATGAAGGATCCATTTTGTAACTGTTGTCCAGGAGGAGTCCGGGATGCGCAGACCGTGGAGTTGGCGCGGCAGGGGAAACCCGGTGCTGGAAGAGCTCGTCAGTGTCATTGCAAGTCGTATTCTGGATGTGTTTTAGGTCTGTTGCACTCATTCGCCGCCGACTCGGACCGGGGCAGTTTCCGACATTGACTGGCCCCGGTCGCGCTCTTCCATGTTCTCTTTCTCGCCATTCCCGACGGCCTCCATCACCCCGGCAGCAGGGGATGCCCGGCCAGCGCCTGGAGGAACAGGCCGATCACGACGATCGAATAGCAGCAGGCGAAGCCGATGACCATCCCCCTCCCACGCTGGAACCTCCCCGCGAGAAACCCGAAGATCGCCAGAACCTGCTGGGCGTGAAGTCCCATGAAGTGGGGAACCCTCAAGTCTCCCACCTTGCGCGACCAGCCGACGAGGGGCAGGCCTGGATCGCTCGCCGTTGCCGACCCTACGAAATGTCCGGGACCGACCGACACCACCGCTCCACTCGTGGCACCGAGGGCGAACGTCAAGATCAAGCCGAGCACAACGGCCAGCCGGTAGGTCGGATCGGCGGGTTGCGCATCGCTCCGGGCAATCCCCCACGCGAGGACAGGTCCGGTCGCGGCCAGGATGATCGCGGCAATCCCCATCAATCCATACAGGATTTCCGCCTGGGGGGTCGAGGTGTTGAAATGCGAGGCCTCTCCCCGTGACGCCCGCCAGACAATGTAAACCAGCTCAAACAGGGATGTGGCGATTGCGCCCCAGACCACGAAACAGCCCGACGCCGACCTGCGGAAAGCGTCGCCAGACATTGGCATGAAGAACCCGAGCGTTACCAGGAACAGGCCTGTGGAGATCAGGAACCTCAGGGGCTTGAGCCAGACGTTGACCCCTCCCAGGGTGCGGTCATCCATCGCTGCAGCGACTGCGATGGGAATGATCATCGCAAAGCACAGGAAGGCAGCTGCCATCAGTCGTGGCTCACGTCCGGCGACACGGCGCAAGGCCCGCATGAATCGTCCATGTTCGGTCTCCTGCCCAGATCGAGTTGTCCCCAGTCGCCAGGCGGCCCGAACAGTCAGCGACGCCAGATAACCCATCGGGCCGAAGAGAAATGTCAGGATCAAGACCGGGATCACCACAGCGTGCGGAATTCGCTCTTGCCGAAATTCTCGGGCAATCCAGGCACCCATCAGCAGATCGAACGCCAGGTAGTGAAGCCATCCCGCGACAAGCGCCCCGCGCGTCTGAAACAGAGCGTGAACTTCATCCAGTGAACTGAACCCTCCCTGAGCACGACTCCACCACACTCCGATCAAGGCCGAGTAGGCCACCGAGAGAAGCACTGGGGCCACTGTTGTCGCGACGGTCTGGGCCACTCCGCGCCACCGGGGCACGAGAATGAGCAGCCCCCAACTCGCCATCGCCAACACATTGCCGGCGAGAAATAAGAACTCGTTCACAATCTCGCACCCCTGTGGAATGCAGACCGCCGAGTGAAGCAGAAATCGCTCGACCGACCTGACCTGATCGCCAGTGTCGCCATCGGGTGGCCTGCCGTCCAGAGTGCTCGGCAGGGGCCCACCCTCTGCTGGAGAATCGCGTGGGTGTGATGAAAATTCGTCGTCCGGATGTGGGTTTCGGCGGTTGTGGTCAATCGCCGCTGACCCGCGACGGTCAGGTTTTCGACAATGGCTGGCTCTGGTCGCGCGGTTGTGCCGCTCGTTCGTAATCCTAAGAAAGTTACCGCGCAATCGGACCAGTCAGATCATCCCGGGAGAGCGAAACTGGGTGTAAGTTGGTCCGCTGGGCGTGGGATGTTCGAATACCGAGCCGTTGGGAGCCCAAGTCGTTTGGATCGTGATTTCGCGTTTCCCGAATCCGATAAGCAGCAGGTGTTCGGAGCTGATCCAGGCGTTGATCGACCCAAGCGGACGGTTTCAGGCCGATCCAAACACATCGGACAGCGCATTCAGAGGTTCGCGCTTCTGGGGGAACTCGGCACCACCGAAATCCCGACAAGCTTATCCGGAATGCGTTGGGCACAAGTGATTCCCCCGCGCCCGGACGCGTTGCTCACTCGGCTCTTCCCCGGCGGATAGGTGATAGAAACCACGGGGGCAGACCGCTATCATCCCCGGACGGGGTCGACACCCCCCGCTGCAAGAGTGTGCGCCTGTCACTGCCGACAGGCGGGTTCGTCTCGTTTCCCTCTGTTTGCATCATGAAGATCCACGAATACCAGGCGAAGCAACTGTTCCGCGAAGCGCAGGTTCCCGTCCCCCAGGGGATTGTGGCCAAGACACCCGCCGAGGCGGCGGCCGCCTTCCAGCAACTGGGGGGACCCATCGCCGTGGTGAAGTCCCAGATTCACGCCGGCGGACGGGGCAAGGGAACTTTCAAGGAACATCCGCAGCAGCGGGGCGTGGTGCTGGTCCGGTCGGCCGAAGAAGCCCAGCAGAACGCCGCCCGCATGCTGGGCTCGGTGCTGGTCACCAAGCAGACCGGCGAAGAAGGCAAGCAGGTCCAGACGCTGCTGGTCGAGCAGGGGCTCGACATCGCCCGCGAGCTGTACATGGGCATTGTGGTCGACCGTGAGTTCGGCGGCCCCGTGCTGATGATGTCGACCGAAGGGGGTATGGAGATCGAAGAGGTCGCCGCCCACTCTCCTGAGAAGATCCTCAAAGAGCCGGTCGACATCGACTACGGGCTGTTCCCCTACCAGGCTCGCAACCTGGCGTTCAAGCTCGGTCTCGAAGGGGCCCAGATCAAGAATCTGGAGCTCTTCCTGAACAAGATGTGCAAGTTCTTCCTCGCCTCCGACTCCAGTATGGTCGAGGTGAACCCCCTCGTCGTCACCAAGAGCGGCGACATTCTCGCCCTCGACGGCAAGGTCAGCTTCGACGACAACGCCCTCTTCCGCCACGAGAAACTCAAGGCGCTGCGTGACATGTCGGAAGAAAACCCGTTCGAGGTCGAGGCGGGCGATTGGGGCCTCAGCTTCGTGAAGCTCGAAGGGAACATCGGCTGCCTGGTCAACGGGGCCGGCCTCGCGATGAGCACCATGGACCTCATCAAGCTGCACGGCGGTCTCCCCGCCAACTTCCTCGACGTCGGCGGCGGTGCCAAGGTCGACCAGGTCACCAAGGCGTTCCAGATCATCCTCTCCGACAAGAACGTGAAGGCGGTGCTGGTCAACATCTTCGGCGGCATCATGAAGTGCGACACCATTGTCGAAGCGCTGCTGGGAGCCTACGAGAAGGTCGGGTTTAACGTTCCCCTCGTCGTCCGGCTCGAAGGGACCAACGTCGAACTGGCCCGCGAGATGCTCGCCAAGAGCGGCCGGCCCATCATCTCGGCCACCGACCTCACCGACGCCGCCAAGAAGGTGGTCGCCTCGCTGAAGGCCTAGTCCTCGAATCATCCCGTCCCTGCGACGAACCATTCCGCAGGGTTCCCCGTTCATCCAGCACCGCATTGCGGATTACCCCCACCTCATCATGAGCATTCTCGTCAACAAAGACACCCGTGTGATCTGCCAGGGCATTACTGGCAAGACCGGCCTGTTCCACAGCCAGAAGTGCCGCGAATACGGCACCCAGATGGTCGGCGGCGTCACCCCGGGCAAGGGTGGCACCGAGATCGACGGGTTCCCCGTCTTCAACACCGTCGAAGAGGCGGTGCGCAAGACCGGCGCCAACGCCACCATGATCTTCGTCCCCCCCCCCGGGGCGGCCGACGCCATTCTCGAAGCCGAGGCGGCGGGCATCCCGGTGATCATCGCCATCACCGAAGGGACCCCCGTGCTCGACATGGTGCGCGTCCATCGCCGTATTCAGCACAGCAAGTCGCGCCTCATCGGACCCAACTGCCCCGGGGTCATCACTCCGGGCCAGTGCAAGATCGGCATCATGCCCGGTTACATCCACAAGCCGGGGGGCATCGGCCTGATGAGCCGGTCGGGCACCCTCACCTACGAGGCGGTCTGGCAGCTCTCGAACCTCGGCCTGGGTCAGTCGACCTGCGTCGGCCTGGGGGGTGACCCCATCGTCGGCACCAGCTTCATCGATTGCCTCAAGATGTTCCAGGACGATCCCCAGACCGAAGCGATCCTCATGATGGGTGAGATCGGCGGGAATGCCGAGGAAAAAGCCGCCGCCTACATCAAGCAGCATGTGACCAAGCCCGTCGCGGCGTTCATCGCCGGCCGCACCGCCCCCCCGGGCAAGCGGATGGGGCATGCCGGCGCGATCATCTCCGGCGGTGCCGGGACCGCCGCCGACAAGGTCGCCGCCCTCGAAGCGGCGGGGGTGGTGGTGGCCGAAAGCCCCGCCGACATGGGAACCGCCATGCAGCGGGCCATCAAGAACAAGCGGCGCTAATCCCCCCCCGGCCCCGCGCCACAACGGGCGCGGCCGAATTCAACCGCTGCCGAACACAACCACCCCTCAGGACCTTGCAGTCCTGAGGGGTGGGTTTCATTTTTGGTCCCCTAAACGCCTGCGCAGGCTGTCTTTAGCTTCGCGCCAGCGACACTCTTTAAGCCACCCCCAACAGGTGCGCTCAATATAAA
>CAIOTJ010000249.1 GCA_903861195.1 uncultured Planctomycetaceae bacterium
ATCAGAGAAGGACATTCGTGTCTCGTGGTGTTTCCCAGGACCGAATGTCACGACTGCGAACTGCGTCGAAAGAATTCCACTGGACCTGGCACTCATCCCGTGGCCTAGGTGCCGAGCGGACTGAAGTTTTGGAAGTATACCAGAGAACGGGCGACTCGCCAACTGGGGAGTTTTGATGTTGCCTGTGGTGCGTGGTGCGTGGGCATTTGGCTGTCGAGAACGGTGCACCTCACCCCGGCGGCGGACTGTCCGGTGCGGGGGGGGCCTCAGGTGGTTCTACTGGCTGCGGTTGTTCCCGCCGTCGGACGGCCTCGCGGAGCAGGAACTCGATCTGGCCATTGACGGAACGGAGTTCCTGCTGGGCCCAGCGTTCGAGCGCGGCATACAACGCCGGGTCCATTCGCAGCAGAAACGACTTTCTCTCCATCGGTCGCAACTCCTTACCCCCCCCCGGCGGCGGTGGTGTCGTCCCGCCGAACCCACTCACCGCCGGTCCCAGCGGCCCATTCCCCAGACTGGCTCATTGCCAGGACTGAGCCAATCCGGCGTGTTTCCATCCTCTTTATTGATAGAGCGTTCCGGTGTTGACCACCGGAGTCACTTCCGATTCGCCGCAGAGCACCACCAGCAGGTTGCTGACCATGCTGGCCTTCCGCTCGTTGTCGAGCTCGACCACTTGCTTTTCGGCCAGTTCATCGAGCGCCATTTGCACCATGCTGACCGCGCCGTGCACGATCTTCGTGCGGGCCGCGATAATCGCTTCGGCCTGCTGCCGTCGCAGCATCGCCCCCGCGATCTCGGGAGCATAGGCCAGGTGGGTGAGGCGGGCTTCTTCGACCACCACCCCCGCCTTACCCAGCCGCTCTTTCAGTTCGTTCTGCAGCGTGGCCGAGACCTCTTCCATTCCGCTACGAAGCGTGATCTCTCCCTCTTCGCCATGATCGTACGAGTAGCTGTTGGCGAGGTGCCGCAGGGCCGACTCGCTCTGCACATGCACGTATGACTCATACTTCTCGACATCGAACAGCGCCTGGGCGGTGTCTTCCACCCGCCAGACCACCACCGCCGCGATCTCGATGGGGTTACCCCGCTTGTCGTTCACCTTGAGTTTCTGCGTCTCCATGTTGCGTGACCGCAGCGAGATCCGCGGCTTCGAGTAGAACGGATTGGCCCAGAAGAACCCCGAGTCGCGCACGGTGCCGTGATAGTCGCCAAACAGCAACATCGCCCGGGCTTCGTTCGGCTCAAGGGTGAAGTGCCCGCACAGCAGAATGATCGACACCACAATCGCCGGGATCACCACAATCAGCAGCAGCAGGAACCCCTGGGCGACGGTTTTACCCAGGATGCACGTGCCTACAAACGCCGCGATCGACGCCAGGAGAGCCGCCAGATTGACCCCCAACATCGACCAGCCACTCTGGGCCGTCAGCCGCTTCTCGATACTCATGATCATGAAATCCTGAAACAGGTTCTGTGGACTCACCCGTCACGATAACGGGATGATATCATCAAGATATGTAACGGACCAGAAGGGAGCTTGGATCACCAGCAACGACTGCGATTTCGGTCCCGCAAGAAAAATCGTGGTGATCACGTATTCCCATTCTCTGATTGATCCCTCTTGAGGCCGCGGGGCCATCTCTGTTATTCCCCCGCCCGCCCGAGCGACTGGGCCTCCTCACTTTCGGGGGAGCCAGCGGTGTCGCCTGGGCGGATGCGGCTGTGCGCGGGGAGGGATCTCCGGCCGGCCGTGGTCCCCCTCGAATTGGAGACAGACGGTGAGAATCGACCGTCGCGATTGGTTGTGGCACCTGCTGGCTGCCGGTGGGGGTCTGATTTGGCCCGCGCTGGCCACCGCCGCCGATGACTTGGCCCCAGCCTGGAATCAGTTCCGGGGTCCGGGGGGGATGGGTCAGGCGGATGGGACCAACCCCCCCATCACCTGGTCGGAGGGCGAAAATGTCGTCTGGAAGGTGCCGATCCCCGGGAAAGGGTGGTCGTCGCCGGTGGTGCGGGGGAATTCTGTCTGGTTGACCACCGCCACTCAGGCAGGGCGTTCTCTGCGGGCGGTCTGTCTCGATGCGGAGACAGGCAAGCTGCGATTTCTGAGCTCCGAGTTGTTCGCCGTCGATCCGGGAGCGAAAGGATTGGCCAAGGCGGGGCAGGCGGCGCCCACTCCCGTTGTCACCGCCGACCGGGTCTATGTGCACTTTGGAGCGTTTGGCACCGCCTGCCTGAATCACCAGGGGGAGATGTTGTGGAGCCGGGTGATTCCCTACTACCACCATCATGGTCCTGGCTCGTCCCCCGAGTTGATCAAAGATGTTTTGGTGGTGGTGTGTGACGGCTTCACGGGGCCGTTCTTCGACAAACTGGAACGGGAGGGGGTCGACGCTCCGCAGTTCGTGCTGGGGCTCGACGCCCAGACGGGCGAGATTCGCTGGAAGGTGGCGCGCGAGGGAAAGCATTCGTATGCCACTCCCCTGGCGATCGATGTCGATGGGGAATTTCAGGTGGTCTGCCCGGGTGGCGATGGCGTTTGGGCCTACCACCCCCAGACCGGCGAGGAATTGTGGCACTATCCGTTTGTGGGGCATTCGGTGGTCCCCCGGCCAGTCTGGGTCGATGGACGGTTGTTGGTCTGCACCGGCTACCACGAGGCGTCGCTGCTGGCGCTCGACCCGCGCGAGCTGTCGGCCGATCGAGAACCGAAACTGCTGTGGAAACTGTCGAAGGGAGTGCCGTTTGTCCCCTCTCCGGTGGTCGTCGAGGACCTGGTGTACCTGGTGACCGATGAGGGGGTGCTCTCGGCGGTGGAAACCGAAACCGGGAAGCTCAAGTGGAAGCAGCGCCTGGGAGGGATGTTCTCGGCCAGTCCCGTGGCGTGCGGCAAGCGCATCTACGCCACCTCGGAGTCTGGCACGACGCATGTCTGGCGGGCGGGAGCGGCGTTCCGGCGTTTGGCCGAGAACATTCTGCCGGGGCAGGTGCTGGCCTCGCCCGCGGTCGCAGGAGACCGGCTCTACCTGAGGACCGAAACGCACCTGTACTGTCTCGCCACGCTGGATCACGACGCGAGCTCTCCCAAGGTCCCGGTCAAGCTGACTTCCGACGAGGTCGAGTCTTCCAGACGCTGAACATGCCCGCAGCGGTGGTTGCCCATGGCACCGTTTCAACGGTACCATAGGACCGAGGGAAGGTTCGCACAGGCGTGTGGGTCTTCCCGAGTGGCTCACCGAGAGAAACCGACCTCGATGCTCACCATCCAGGGTCCCAGCGGACGGTTGTGCGACGCTCCCTCGCGGCGGGAATTGCTGTCGGTGGGAGGTCTGTCACTGTGCGGACTGCACCTCGCGCACCTGATGGGAGGACCAGCCTGTGCCGAGACGAAGCGGCCGCCAGGCTTTGGTTCCGCCCAAAATGTAATTTTCGTTTATTTGCAGGGGGCCCCCAGTCACATTGACTTGTGGGATCCCAAGCCGGCGGCTCCCGCCGAGATTCGGGGGGAATTCCAGGCGATTCCCACCCGGGTCCCCGGCATTTTCCTCGGCGAGGTACTGCCCCATCTGGCCCAACAGGCGGACCGATTCAGCCTGATCCGCAGCGTGGGATGCAAGCCACCGGGGCTGCCCAATCACGGCTCGGCGATCTACATGCTGATGACGGGGCATGATCCGGGTAACTTCTCTCCCACGGGGCTGGCGGTCCCTCCCTCGAGGGAGGATTTGCCGTCGGTGGGGTCGGTGGTGGCCCGCTTCCAGCCGGCGCGAAGTCCGCGGCTGGGGTATGCCGCGGTGTGTGGTCCCACCAAGGAGGCGGCAGTCGTGGGGTTGGGGCAGGGGGCGGGGCTGTTGGGAGCGTCGTTCGATCCGTTCACCAATTACGAAGACCCGACGAAGCCGATCAACCTGGAGGTTTTTGCGTTGCCGGGAGATGTCACGCTGGACCGGCTGCAGTCGCGGGTCGACTTGGGGCGGCGGCTGGAGTTGGCTGTGGCCCAGGCCGAGCAGGTGGGGCGTGACGGGGAGAGGGGGACGTTCGCCGTGCAATACGGGCAGGCGTTATCTCTGCTGCAGCGGAATGAGGCGATCCGGGCGTTTCGGGTAGAGGAAGAGCCGGCGGCCCTGCGCGAGCGTTATGGGATGACGCGGTTTGGGCAGAGTTGCCTGTTGGCGCGACGGCTGATCGAGGCCGAGACCCGGTTTGTGCAGGTCACGTGGCCGGCCCGGTCGGACGATGAGCCGATGGCGGGCCCCGACGGTTCATGGGACACGCACCGAAACAACTTCCCGATGCTGCGAGATCATCGCTGCCCGGTTTTTGACCGGGCGTTGGCGGCCCTGCTGGGGGACCTTCACGAGCGGGGGCTGCTGGAGCGGACCCTGGTGGTGGCGGTGGGGGAATTTGGCCGGTCTCCCAAGATTGGGGCGGCGACCACGAATAACGTCGGACCCGGGGGGCGAGATCACTGGCCCGACTGCTATTCGGCACTGGTGGCGGGAGGGGGAATTCGCCCCGGCGAGATTTATGGAGAATCCGACCGGTTTGGGGCGTATCCCCGGAGTCACCCCGTCCATCCTTACGACGTGTTGTCGACCGTATTCCACGCGATCGGAATTGATGCGGCCACCGAGTACCGCGACACGCTGCATCGCCCCCGGCGGCTGGTCGACCATGGGGCCCCTCTGCTGGGGTTGTTTTGATTCGGTGAGGATGTGTTTGACGGCGGATGATTCGCCGGAAAGCCCGCGCCCAGATCGCCGCAGGGTCGCAGGCCACCCAGGTTCGGCCCCGGACATCTCTGCCGCACGCTCGACTGCTCCCGAATCTTTCCCACTTTTGAGCATTTGGATTGTAATGTAAGACATTTCCCGATTGGCCGTTTTCTTTGAGAACACTTTGGGAAAAGATTTGCGGAGCGTCTTGTGCGCTGACTTCAACCAGGGGAGATGAACTTTCCCCGAGGTTCTTCTGGCTGGTTTTGATTTTCTGGAGATGTTGTCTTGAGAGCGTTGCATCATGTGTTGGCCGCCTGCCTGTCATTCTCCTGCGCGTGGAGCGCTGGCTGGTGCGGCGAGAAAAACACAGTTTCGGCCGCCCCTCCCCGCCGAGTCGAACGCCCCGGCCCATTGCCGAACAATCCCGAGTTGATTGATTGGTCCACAGCGGTGTGTCCAGTGACAGGTGAACCGGTCGTGCCCGCCTGGACGCAACCGCTGCTGGCGGGCTGGGTCGCCTTCTCGTCCGACTCGGCTCGACGCGAATTTCGCGATTACGAGAGCGAATATCGGCACGAGGCCCACCGGCAGTTGGTCCAGACGACGCAATACCGACAGAGAAACTGCCCCGAGACAGGCCTCCGGAACTCTCCCTGGCAATTCCTGCCGGTCGAAGGCAGCGACATCCACTTCGCCGATGTGCGTGCCCGGGACGCGTTTCTCAAACGGCCCCAGAGTGAACGGCTGGAGCGGGTGTTTGGGGCCCAGGCCTTCGCCCGGCACTTCGAGTTTGTCCCTCTGCAAGATCGCCCGGCCGCCGCCGAACGTCTCCCGGGGGGGGCGCGGCAACCGGCGGATGATCCGCGGACCGAAATCGAAGTGGCCGCGATCGAGCGTCGCCTGGCCCCGGCCATGCAGGCCCAGGACCGAAACTGGGACCGCCTGATGGCCCCCGAGGGAGTGCTGGGCCACACCGCCAGCCTCGACGACAACGGCAAGCCGGTCATCCGATTGCTGTTGAAGAAGCTCAACCCCCAGCAGCAACTTCCCACCAAAATCGATGGCGTTCCCGTCATTCCTGAACCGCTCGGGGAATTCTTCGCGACGCAGCAGTCCGGGCAGGGGGGCGAGCTTCCCGATGACGGCGGCATCGACTGGCACAATGCCACGTCAGGGAACCCCCGCTGGGTGAGCCGTCCCGTTCCGATTGGGGTGTCGTTCGGTGTGTCGTTTCCCGGGGGGAGTTGCAATGGGGGAACAATTGCCTGTCGACTGAGAGGCCTCTTGCCCGATGGTACTCCAGCGCTGTATCTGTTGAGCTGCAATCACGTTGCGGCGGGGGTCAACCTGGCCCCCATCGACTCACCCCTGCTGCAGCCCGCCAAGGTCGACAATGGCTGTGTCGAAGATCTCGAGGACCAGATCGGCACACTGTCCACGTATCGGGTGCTGCAGTTTGGCGGGTTGGCCAACCGGGTGGACGCGGGGCTGATTCGCACCACCGAGAGAGACGCGGGTAACGCCACCCCCGCCGACGGCTATGGGCTGCCCACTTCGCATCCGGTGACTGCGTCAGTGGGGATGTTTGTCCAGAAGTACGGCCGCACGACCAAAAACACCCATGGGCGGGTGACCGGGGTCAACTCGACCATCGTTATCGTCTATCCCGGAGGCAATGTGCTGTTTACGGGGCAGTTGATCGTCTCGACCCGCGCTCCCTCCACGGTCTTCACCCGGCCGGGTGACTCGGGCGCGCTGGTCGTCACCGATCCGGGCCGCTCTCCGGTGGGGCTGTTGATCGCCGGGAATGCGAGCGGCACGGTCGGCATCCTGAACCGCATTCAAGAGGTCCTGGACGCCTTCAATCCGCTGCATGAGGTGACGATCGACGGGGAGTAGCCGCGGGCCAGATCTCGGCCAATGCCTGCGCCAGCCCGGACAGCGCTTCGTCATCGTGGACGGCACTCAGGCTGATGCGCAGGCGGCTGGTTCCCCGAGGGACGGTGGGAGGACGGATCGTTCCCACCAGATATCCCCTCTGCGCCAATTGTTCGCCGAGAGTCAGAGCGGTCTGGGGGTCATCCAGCAGCAGGGGGATGATGGGGCCGTCGGCACCCGGCAAGGGGGCCAGGCCCTGCCCGGCCAGCAGTTCGCGAAACCGCCGGCATCGGGTGAGAAGCCGTTCGCGCAACTCGGGAGACTCGGCAATCACCCGCAGTCCCTCGGTGGCCGCCGCGCAGACTGGCGGGGGGAGCGCGGTCGAGTAGATCTGGGTGCGGGCCTTGTTCCACAACCAGTCAATCAAGATTTGCTCGCCAACCACAAATCCCCCCAGGGCCCCCACGGCTTTGCTGAGGGTGCCAATCCGCACGGGAACCTCCCGCTCAACCTGGAAGTGCTCGCACACCCCCCGGCCTGTCGGGCCCCAGACCCCGGTCCCATGCGCCTCGTCGACCACCAGCAGCGCCCCGTGCTCGCGGGCCAGCCGCACCAGTTCGGGCAGCGGCGCCAGGTCGCCATCCATACTGAAGACCCCATCCGAGACAATCACCCGGCGACGGGCCCCCGCACACCGCCCCAGTTCCTGGCCCAATCGCTCCAGTTCCGTGTGGCGAAAGATCCGCAGGCGGGCCCCCGACAGGCGGCATCCATCAACCAGGCTCGCGTGATTCAGACGATCGCAAAAGACCACGTCGTCTTCCCCCGCCGAAACCACCGCCGGAATGACCCCCAGGTTGGCGGCGTACCCCGTGGGGAAGACCACCGCGGCCTCGCTGTGCTCGAACCATGCCAGCGTTTCCTCCAGTTCCACCATCCACCGCGAGCGACCCGAGACCAGAGGACTGGCCCCCGAACCGCACCCCGCTTCGGCCAGTGCGCGCAGGGCCATCTGCTGCAGCCGGGGGTGCTGCGCCAGGCCGAGATAGTCGTTTCCCGCGAAGTTTCGCAGGCGGCGGCCGTCAATTTCGCACCACCCGTCCGGAAGCGAGACCACCTGGCGGCGGGCACGCAGCAGGTGGGCCTGCCCCAGTTCCTCCAGCAGCCCCGGAATCCACCCCAGTAAATCGCTCATGCCCCGCCTGAATGTCCCTCGTCACCACCAATTGGTTCCACCGCCGCAGGCCGCGGCCCATGCCCGTCGGGGGAGCCGTGATTGCAGAACGATTGTAGGAAACCCAGGAGGCCGACGGGACGGTGCCGCGGGGTTACTTCGGCTCGCTTCCCCGCCGGGCGTGCGGATGCGCCTGGTCGTAGGTCTGCCGCAGCCGCTCGGTCGAGACGTGGGTGTAGATCTGGGTGGTCGTGAGGCTCTTGTGCCCCAGCAGTTCCTGCACGCTGCGCAGGTCGGCCCCATTGTCGAGCAGGTGGGTCGCGAAACTGTGCCGCAGCGTGTGCGGTGTGGTCAGCTGATCCAACCCGGTTTGGGCGATGTATTTTTCGAGCATGCGGGCAACACTGCGGGTGGTCAGCCGGCGGCCCGACTTGTTGAGGAACATCGCCTTCTGATGGGTGCCGGGGGCGGTGCTGTCGGCCTGCCGGACGGCGAGCCAGTTCTCGAGCGCCCGGGCCGCGAAACGCCCGATCGGGGAGACCCGCTCTTTGCGCCCCTTGCCCAGCACGCGTACGATGCCCGCGTCGCGGTCCCAGTCCGAAACATTCAGCCCCGCCAACTCGGCGACTCGCAATCCAGCCGAGTACAGGGTCTCCAGAATGGCCCGGTCGCGCAGGCCGGGAGCGGTGTTGGCCGCGGGAGCCTCCAGCAGCTTGACGACCTGGTCGGTTGTCAGAAAGTGGGGCAGACGGCGGCCCGCCCGCGGCGTGCGCAGGGCCTTGGCGGGATTCGACGTCGTGAACCCCTCGCGGCAGCAGTACCGAAACAAACTGCGCAGACAGGCCAACCGCCGGGCCATCGTGCTGCGGGCGTATTGGCATTGGTGCAGGTAATTCACGTACCCCCGCAAGGCCAACACATCAATCTGATCGACACCCGGAATCCCCCCCGCATAGTCCCCGAAATACTCCAGCAGACTGTTGAGATCTTCACTGTACGACTTGATGGTCAGATCGGAACAGTTGCGTTCGATCTTCAGTGATCGCAGAAATCCATCAATCGCCGCATGCAGCGAGTTCTCACCCGGTTGGATCACGCCGACTCCCCTCGTTTGGACTGCGAAGACCGATTCTCCTTCGGGGGCGACGCCCCCGCCGCCCCTCCCCTGCTCTGCAGACCTTTCCGATTCACGGCCCGCCCGACCTCAGCGGGAAACCTGGGGTCCGGTGGTCCGCGCGGGGGTGTCGCGAACGTTCGGCACCAGCGACTGCACTTTCTGGGTCAGCACCGCGGCGTCATACCACGAAAAGCTCAAGTCATCATTCGCGGCGAAGCGCCCCATGGTTTGCAGCACCTCTTCGCGGCTTTCGTCGTCAAACAAGAACAGGTACCGCTCGTTGTTTTTCACAAGAGCAACCACATTCACCTGGCGCGACATGACGGTTCCATCCCGGTGGGAGACAGGCTTCCAGGGGGGGTCAGGCCCACACACCCGGGAATATCAATTCGATCGGCGGAACATGACCGGCAGATTCATCGGCCCCCCCCTGCCCCGGCGACAAGTCACCCAGTCCCCCCAATCGATACCCACCCCTCGAACGTCTGCCGCCAGCCTCGACACCAAGTCGCCTGAGCCAATCGGGTTCTCCGACTGTGGTCGCGCCGGATTTCTGAAAAGGGACCCGAGTTCACGGGAAACCAGAGAACTGTCGGCCATTTCTCGCGGCGCGGCCCAGCCCGAAGATGGGTGAGGGCGACACCGGGAACCTTCGTCTCAAACCTCCGAGTCGTCCCTTCGGGCGGGTTTCTTTCCTGATGGGGCGCGATGCCGGACGAGCGGGTGCTAGCGGGTCGCCGGTTCCACGTGGTACAGATCGATCGAGCCCCCCACGGTGGTCACCGGTTTCAGCCGACGGAAATAGCCGAATTCCTGGTAACCCGCCCCGCGAATGCTGCCGTCGGGATTGCGGATCGTGTGGGGGCGGCCCAGCACGAAATTGACACTGACAGCATACCACCCCGCCGGAGGACGCCCACTGGCGGCAACCCGGTTCGCCGGGGGGGGCAGTTCGTACTCGATTCCCAGCCCTGCTGGCGGGATCATTCCAAAATAGGCCAACGAGACCCGCTCGATTCCACGCGACTGCAATTCGTCGCGCAGTGCCGTGAGGTCTTGTCCCCAGTCGAGGTTGGAATCGGCCAGGTGGGCCCGTCCCCCGGCCATTCCCCCCGAGCCTTCGTTGAAGTACGCCAGGTGATGCGGATGCCCCCGCAACCCCCAGAGCATTCCCGCCACGACCAGGGTTCCCAGGGCCCCCTGCCCCCAGGTTGACCGGGGCCAGACGACGGGGGCCGCCAGCCCCGCCACCAGGTACAACAACGGAAACACGGGCATGAGATAGCGAAAGCCCAGTTGCATCCCCAGGGAGCTCGCCACCCCCACGAGAATGACCACGGGGACCAGCAGCAGGCCCCCCCAGCGGGCCCGTTCGTGCCACTGGCGCACAGCCGCCGGAGCGGCACGGCGGGGACGCCCCAGAGTCCCGCGCCACACCGCCCCCAACCACAACGCCAACCCCAACCCAATCCACACCTGGGTGCCATGGGGCCATTTGTAGGCGGCGCAGTACAGGTAATAGGCGGGGAAGCCCTCGAGGTTCCAGACCCCATCGAGATACACCGGGTGCGAGCCTTCCATGGTGGCCCGCTGGCGGTCGAAGCCGGCGAGGTAGTCGGCTGGCAGCGGAACCGGCAGCTGTTTCCAGATGGTCAACTGCTGCTGCAGTCTCTGCAGCGATTGACTGCGGAATGTCCACTGACTCAGCGGTCGACCGGTTCCTTGAAACAGGTAACCAGCGTTCCAGATGAACAGCCCCGTGAGGACCACGACCAACACCAGCCCGGCCCACTGGGGGAGGGAAACCCGGGGACAGTGGGCGCGACAGCGAACCGCCAGCCAGACCCAGGGGATGAAAAACCACAGCAGGATATTGGTGAATTTCGTGAGCTGGGCGCCACCCAGGAGCAGCCCCACCACCACGGCCCAGCGCCAGCCGGGTTGCCTCGCGAGCCGGCATGTGCCCCACAGGGTGGCGACAAATAACAGGGTGGCCCCGACGTCAGGAGTGGCCACGGCGGCATTCGCCAGGCAGACGGGACAGCAGAGCCAGAGACCGGCCGCGACCAGGCCGCAGAGCGTTCCCCCCAGCTCGCGTCCCCACCCCCACAGGCACATGCCCACGAGGGCCGAGAGCAGCAGGTTCAGACCACGGGCCAGAACAAAGTGCGTCTGGTAACTGTCGCGGTTGAGTTCGAGAAAGCGGTCTCCCAGCCCAAACGCATCGTCGGGGGGCAGGCCCGGCGGCAGGCGGGCTCCCGAGAGCAGCAGCGGCCACGCCTGCCAGAGCCGGGTGAGGGGAGGGTTGAGATTGTCGAGATCGAAGCGGGCTTCATGCCAGGCGGCAAGGCCCGCAGGGAGATGCCAGTATTCATCGTGGGTGGGGCTCCACCGCCGGGCGGCGTCGAGCCCCAACGCCAGATGCAGCAGGCAGGCCGCCAGA
>CAIOTJ010000250.1 GCA_903861195.1 uncultured Planctomycetaceae bacterium
ACCGGTCAGCAGTTGTCGGTCCTCGCCCGCTTCCGCGATGGCTCAACCCGCGATGTCACCAGCCTCGCCACCTACGACACCTCGAACCGCGATCTCGCCACCTGCGACCCGACGGGCCAGATCAGCGGACATCGCCGGGGGGTGGCCGCCATCTCGGTCCGCTACCTGCAGCATCTGCAATCGGTGCCACTCACCCTCGTGGAACCAGTCCCGGGATTTGAGCCGGCTCCCCTCCCCACGACGCACGAACTCGACCGTCTCGTGCAGACCCAGTTGAATCTGCTGGGCCTTCCCGCCGCCCCGCGCTGTGACGACGCCACCTTCCTGCGGCGGTTGTCACTCGATGTGACCGGCCTGCTCC
Organism: uncultured Planctomycetaceae bacterium; assembly: GCA_903861195.1. Lineage (GTDB taxonomy): Bacteria > Planctomycetota > Planctomycetia > Planctomycetales > Planctomycetaceae > UBA10511. Next base: position 362 of record CAIOTJ010000250.1, read on the forward strand.
CGGCGGCCAGCGAGGTCCGCGAGTTCCTGGCCGACACGTCGGCCGACAAGCGAGTCCGTGCAATCGACCGGCTGCTGGCCAGTGAAGAGTTCGCCCGCTTCTGGGGTCAGAAAGAGGCCGACCTGCTGCGGGTCAATGCCGGGGCGATGCCCGAGGGACGGGCCGAAGCACTCGCCCGCTGGATTGTCGAATCGTGGCGGCAGAATCGTCCGTTCGACCAGCAGGTGCGCACGCTGCTGACCGCGACGGGGCCGGCCGCCCAGCAGCCGGCCGTCAGCCTGTTTCTCGCCATCCCCGCCACCGAAGAGCTGGCCGAGTCGACCGCCCAGCTCTTCATGGGTTCGCGCATCACCTGCGCCAAGTGCCACAATCACCCGTTCGAAAACTGGACCCAAGACGACTACTACCGCATCGCCGCCGTCTTCGCCCGCCTGCGGCGTGAAGGCCAGGTCCTGCGCGTGCAAGATCAGGGAGATGTCCGTCACCCGGCCACCGGTGCCGTGATGACCCCCTGGGGCGCGCCGCAGGCTCCCCAGCCTCCCGCCGCCGATCGCCGTGAAGACTTCGTCGCCTGGTTGACCACCCCCGGCAATCCCCTCTTCGCCCGGGTCGAAGTCAATCGTCTCTGGGCCCAACTGCTGGGGCGGGGCATCGTCCATCCCGTCGATGACTTCCGCTCTTCGAACCCGCCCGCCAATCCCGCCTTGCTCGATTGGCTGGCGGACCAGTTCGTCCGCAGTGGGTTCGACCGCCGGGCGATTCTGAAGCTCATCCTCATCAGCGATACCTACCAGCGATCGTCCGAGACCACCGCGCTCAACGAAGAGGATGACCGGCAGTTTTCGCACGCCCTCATCCGCCGGCTGTCGGCCGAACAGGTGCAGGACGCCATCGGTACCGCGACCCGCTCGCTCCCCCGCCTCGACGAGATCGCTCGCGAACAGCAGCAGACCGCCGAGGCACTGGCCCGCCGAGAACAAGAGGTCCAGTCAGGGACACCCGTGTGGATCGCTCAACAGCGAGCCCAACTGGCCGGGCTGCCGCTGCGGCTGGGTGTCTGGCGGCATCGCGGCCCCTACCCCATCGGCTCCTACGACGAAGGTTTAAAAACGTCGTTCCCCCCCGAGACCGAGACCTTCGCGGCCACACCACTGGCGGGAGACAGCCATCCCGAATGGCCCGAGGCCAAGGTGCAGCAGGTGGGGGATGGCCGGGTCGCCGTGCACTACATCGCCCGCACCCTGCACGCCCGCGAGGCAGGGCAGGGCACGCTCTTCCTCGGCAGCGACGACGGAGTGAAAGTCTGGCTGAATGGCCAGGTGATTCACGACAAGCCGGGGACTCGCGGCGTCAAGGAGAACGACGACACCATCCCCCTCGAGCTAAAGGCTGGCGAAAACCGGCTGCTGCTGAAGATCACCAACTCGGGAGGCTTCTGCGGGTTTTACTTCCGCCTGGGGTCGTTCCAGGACAAGGACATCCCCGCGGCCGAACTCGCCCCCGACCTGGCCGAGGAACTGGCCGCCCAGACGGGCGAGCTTCCCGAAGCCCTCCAGCAACGGCTGCAGCAGTTCCGCGAACGGCAAGACCGCGAGTTGCTGGCCCTGCGCGACCAACTGCAGAAGATCACCCGCCGCGAGGCGTACCAGACGCAACGGCTGGTGCCGGCGGGGGGCGACTTCCTGCGGGCGTTTGGCCAGCCCCGGCGGGAAACCCCCTGTGTCTGCGAACGGGTCAACGATCCGGCGATCGACCAGGTGCTGCACCTGCTGAACGGCGGCCAGGTGTTGCCGCAAATCACACATGCCGCCGGACAGTACGATGCCATTGCCGACAATTCGGCCCTCGTCGACGAGCTGTACCTCTCGATTCTGGGCCGATTCCCACGCGACACCGAACGACAGCCGATTCTCGCCCACCTTCAAAAGGCCAGCTCCCGGCGGCTGGCGCTCGAAGATGTGATCTGGGCACTGCTCAACACCCGCGAATTCCTCGTGGCCCACTGACCGCACCTCGGTTCCGCCCCCTTCCCATTCGAACCCCTTCCTTCCCACCGGCTGGTTCCATGACTCTTCGCCCCCTGCTGCCCGCTGTTCCGAAGTGTCGGCTGCATCCTTCGGCCTGGCGGTTGCCGCTGGTGATGCTGGTGGCACTGTCTGGGATGAACCTCGCCCGGGGAGCCGACGACGAAGTGAGTTTTGTGCGCGACATCGCCCCGTTACTCACCCGTCGCTGCACCGGCTGCCATGGACCGACAAAGGTCGAGGGAGACTACCGGCTGCACACGTTTGCCGCGTTGCAGAAGACCGGTGCCAGCGACAGCCCCACGCTGACCCCCGGTCAGCCCGAGCAATCAGAACTCTACCTCCGGCTCATCGACGAGAATGAGTCGACCCGCATGCCCCAGTTGGATGACCCGCTCTCGGCCGGGCAGATCGCGCTGGTCGAGCGGTGGATCCGGCAGGGGGCCCGGTTCGACGGACGTGATCCGAACGCGTCGTTCAAGTCGCAGATGCCCCCGCGAGCGCACCCGGCGGCCCCCGAGGTGTACCGGGTCGCCGTCCCCGTGCAGGCGTGTGCCTTTTCGCCCGATGGCCGTGTTGTGGCGCTGGGCGGGCATCATGAAGTAACGATCTGGAACCCGCAGAACGGCGCCTTGCTGCGCCGCCTGGGGAACCTCCCCAAGCGGATCCAGTCGATCGTGTTCGAACCCTCGGGAGCGCGGCTGCTGGTGGCGGGGGGGACGCCCGGCGATTACGGCGAGATCGTGGCGCTCGATGTGGCCGATGGGGGGAACCGGCAGGTGGTGCAGACCGCCGAAGATCTCGTGCTGTCGATCGCCCTCAGCCACGACGGTCAGCACCTCGCCAGCGGCGGGGCCGACCGGGTGGTGCGCAGTTTCACCCGCGATGCGCAGGGGCGCTGGTCGTTCGCGTGGGACTCGCGGCTGTTTTCCGACTGGATCACCGAGGTGGCCTACGGAGCCCGGGACGAATTCGTACTGGTCGCCTGCCGGGATTACGCCGCCAAAGTGCTCACATCAGACGGAGCGCTGTACACGACGTACAACGGGCATCAGCGGCAGTTTGGCAGCGAGAACGGGCGGTTCGAGATCTACGCCCTGGCGGTGGAGGCCGACGGACCGCGGATCTTCACCGCCGGGTTGGGGCGGTCGATCCGGATGTGGGAGGCGGCGAAGGCGCAGGTCGAGAATGGCTCGGCCGCCGACATGGAAGAGCGGTTCGCCCAGGCGGGGCACACGAAGTACCTCCCGCACGACGCCCGGCGGGGGGTGTTCAAGCTGGCGACGGCGGGGAACCAGTTGTTCGCGGCGACGGGCGACGGCCGGCTGCGGCAGTACGAACTTCCCGACGGAAAACTGCTCCGCGAATACCCCGATCAACACGACTGGCTCTTCGGCCTGGCAGTCCACCCCGCCACCCAACGGGCCATCACCACCACCCGCACCGGCATCGCCCGCGTCTGGAACACCGCCACGGGGGAACTGCTGCAGGAATGGCTCGGTGCCCCGGGATTGCCGCTGGATGCGGCTGCGCGGCTGGTGAAACCGTGATGTGCCAACAGCCGATTCCATGAGGCTCTTTCGAAAAGGCCCAGCGCAAGGTTGTCGCTGGCGGTTGAGAGCGCCCCACACTCGCCTCTGTTGAGATCGAGTGGCCACCGATTGCATTCGGATCTGTCGCCCAACCACTGCCCGACGTGACGACGGGTGAGACGGAAAGGGAATGCGAACTTACCCGGGGCCCCCTCCCGTCGTGGAACAGAGACTGTCGGGATACGGACAGTGTTTCCGTGAATGTGATGCGGACATTCCCCGTGATGACTTCAGGCCTTGGATCTGCCAAATGACCGAGATGATGGCGGATTCCGATACGAGTGCCGAGGCGTTGGCTGTGCAGTTGGACTGCCTGCGAAGACTGACTCCGCAGGCGCGGTTCCGGAAAATGTGTGCCTGGTGCTTTGTCACTTCACCAAACAGGGATTGTGGTCGATGAGTCGCGAAGAGGGACAAGGCGACACCTCCGGAGGGGTGCGGTTTCGGCACACAGATCGCTTCCAATGTGGGCTCGATGACGAATTCCCCAAACGGTCCCCCAATCCACGCCCTCCCGCGCACTCCAACCAGCCGGCCGAACCATTCCTGTAGGGAATGCATACCCTAGCCCGGGGTTGCCCAGCGAAGCGCCGGCTACCCCGGGTACGATCCCCAAGAGATCTTCATTCCTGTAGGGAATGCATATGGGGATTTGGCTTCGACTCGGCTTGTGAACAGGATCCACTGGGTGGCCGCGCCATGCTTCGTGGTGGACACTCCGGGCCCTACGCAATTCGTCGCCCCGCGCGGTCACCCCGCCCCGGCATATGCAATCCCTACAGGATTGAGTTCTATTTGGGGTCCGTAACCCGGGGTAGCCACGTACCGTGGCAACCCCGGGCTAGGATATGCAAGTCCTTCAGACTTGTTCCGGCCCTGGGGTCTATTCCGCTGGGCCAAGCCCAATTTCGGTTCCCGCGTGGGCTCGACGACCGATTCCCGCCCACGTCCACACGACCCAGGGTTTTTGGGGTGACAAAGCACTACCCCAGGTACGCATTCCCATCAATGACCTCTATCCTGTAAGGATTGCTTTTTACGCCCTGCCTGATGATTGGGGATCGATCATTGAGCGCGCCCGCGACGAAAGGAACCACTTGCAGGGTTCAGGTCCTGTTGGGGCTCGCGTACCCCGGGTAGCCGCCAAGGGGGCAATCCGGGGCTGAGAGAAGCAACCTCTGCGAGGTAGAGGGTGGGTTGGGGAATGGTTTATGACGAAGGTCGAGAGGCGTCGTCCCCACGGTCACCGCTCGATCACTATGGCCACCAACTCGGCTTGATGCGCTCGCCAGGATCATGCGTCTGGTCTTCAAGACACTCCGCGAGATTGGGCCTCGGATCACCCACGGATCGATCACGTGATTGAGTCGCGAGTCTTATGAAACTTGTATTCGACGATGACAGACGGGTCCCGACTCGCTTAGTGCTTTGTCACTTCAACAACCGTGGGTCGTGGGGACGTTTGCGGGAATCTGTCGTCGAGCCCAGGATGGATCCGAAATTGGGTCTGACCCAACGGAATACGTCCAGGGCCGGAACAAGGCTGTAGGACTCGCATATCCTAGCCCGGGGTTACCACGGCACGTGGCGACCCCGGGTTACGGTCCCCGGAAAGAACTCAATCCTGTAGGGATTGCATAGACCGGGGCAGCGTGACCGCGCGGGGCGGCGGATTGTGTAGCGCCTGGAGCGTAGACCGTGCGGCATGGTGCGGCCACAAAGGGGATCGTTTTCATGAGCCGAGTCGAAGCCACATCCCCATATGCATTCCCGTCAGGAATGAAGCGTTCTTGGGAATCGTACCCGGGGTAGCCGACGCTGCGCTTGGCAACCCCGGGCTAGGGTATGCATTCCCTACAGGAATGGTTCGGCCGAGTGGTTCGATTGCGCGGGAGGGTCGTGGA
>CAIOTJ010000251.1 GCA_903861195.1 uncultured Planctomycetaceae bacterium
GATCGGGGTACCAGGAAACCTTGTCGGGAAAGAGCCAGGCCCCGGGAGGGGGGGGCAGCGTCGGGTCAGCAGCCCCGGCGTCGGCCGCCGCTGGCGGAGGTGTTTCGACCCCGAATCCAGGAACAGAGACAGGAGTTTCGGACGACGTGTGATCAGACATGATCGCAATTCTCCCTCAAAAAGCACGGGCGAACAGTACGCGGGACAGTATATGAATGCCATGAGTGTACATGGCAATGCCAAATGCCAGTGTTTTGTACAGATTTTTGGAAATGACGCAAGTATCTGTGGGAGAACAGTTTGTGGCAATTGGCCCGGGAATACAGACAAAGAGTGGCCCCGGTTTCGCCTGGCTGAGATGTCGAGACGAGTCGGTTTTCCAGGTTCCGCTCCACTCTCCGGCGTTGGGAGGATTTCCATTCCCACGCAGGCCCATCGCCCTGCCCCTCCAGCCCGCGCTACGACCGAACCCGGCGGGATCCCAGAGGGTCGTCGTCGGTCGACCGCAGCGACCACCCCCGGTCTACGCCCCCAAATACGCCAGCACCCCGCAGGTGGTGCCAGAAATCGTGGGTCAACCCGACCAGCATGGACGCCCCTCACCGACCGGCCCGCCGACCGTCGTGTGCGTCCGTGACCGTGAGGCACTCAAACAATCCCCGGTCCGGCAGGTGGCTTCGCGTCGCGCCGGGTGATTTCAGTGGGCGACGGTTTGCTCGGCACACACGACCTCAACACCGTGAGTATCCCCGGGTTGAGGGAATATGTACCTGTCCCCTTTTACGTCCCCGCGGCGCCGGCGACGACGGGCCAAGCGCGTAAGACGCGCGGTGACGCCCCGCCGCGGCGGGCTGACGAAGCTCTCGGTGCAGCGCACCCGGCCCAGCACCATTCCCGAATTCCTCTCCATACAGTCCGCCTCCGCGTGCAACCTTGTTGAGGCGAATCACCACGGCACTCCGCCAGAGCCGCCCGTGGTGGTCCCCGAACACCCGGCACATGCGGTTGACCATTGCTCGACCACGGCTCAGAATGACCTCCGTTCCGACCAACCGGATGTCCCGACCGCCGCGATGCCCCTCATGAGCCGACTCAGCCCCATGCTGTGCGAGTTCGCCCGCCCGCTGTCTGGCGCGGGACGACAGGCGGCCGCTGTGGTCGGTCGAAGCGGCCACGGGTTCTATTCGAATTCGTCACCCGGCAGAGTGACGGCTGGGCAAACGGATTGCGGCGCACCCCCGGACTCGTTCCCCTGCGGTGCCGCGAGCGATCGCGGTCCGTTGGCCGCCGGGGCACCAACGCCGGTGGTTCGGGCGCTGGCTGCGGGTGTCGAGGACGGATTCGACGATGAACCGGGAGTGCTCGCGGGGATCGCCCGCACGTTCCTCTCGGTGGCCATCGTGTTTGCGATGACCATGGGACTGTGGACCGCGAGCCAGTCGCCGGTCGCTCGGCCCGTTTCGAATCAGCCGGCCGTCGCCGGGGCGGCCGCGTTCCCCGAACCGGCCGCACACTCTTCGACCGGCCCCGGCCGCAGCTACCGCACCAAGCCGATTGGCGAGATCCGGACGGGGGAGCGGGTGTTGGCCGCGAACCCCCAGATGAACCACGCCGTGGTGACGGCGAGCGAGATCGACCCGGCCACCTGGCGAAACATCCGCCTCCGGATGCGGAAGCCACACGGCGGCACGCTCGACATTGTCCTCCTCCGTCCCCTCGCCTGGCTCGCCGAGCAGGTTGACGAATTCGACCAACTCGTCGCGGCTGACTCCCATGCATCAGTGCCGCCGCACGCCGTCCGGAGCGAGCAAGACCATGCCGGTTTCCAGCTCGATTCCGACGTCGGTCACGACATCGGCTGGATCCACTTGGCGCTGCCCGAACTGGGTGCCGTCGGCCCCGCCGAGGTGCTGGCGATCGAGCCATGTCCCCCGCTCGCCTCCGGCCCGGGCCGGACGGTCACGGGCACCTTCGCCCATGCGGC
>CAIOTJ010000252.1 GCA_903861195.1 uncultured Planctomycetaceae bacterium
CCCAAATCGGCCTGGCAGTGCCTGAAACTCGGGGCCTGCGACATCCTCAGCGTCTACCCCGGGAAACACGGGGGCCTCCTTCCCACGCTGGAGATTGTGGCCATGGCCGAGGCGGCTGGCGTTCAATGCGCCATCGGCAGCAATGTCGAGTGGGACCTCGCCTCGAGCGCCATGGCCCACCTGGCGGTCGCGCTCCCCAACATCACCGTCGAGCAGCACGCCGCCGACATCATCGGCCCGGTCTTCCACACCACCCGCTGCTGCTCGCCCGCGCTCTACTCCGGCCAGGGGACGGTCGAACTCCCCGACATCCCTGGTCTGGGACTGACTCTCGACCCCAACCTGATGGACAACCCTCAACACATAAACTAACCTTGATTTATCGCGGAATCTGACTGTTGGACTCGGGGGGGGACGCCATCGTCATCTCTCGCGGCGACAGCCCAGCGACCGACTTCTCGTTCACTGCTTGTCGAGTCTGCTTGCATGCCCAGACACCCTTGGCGAACGGCGTGTTTTCCCCTCCTGTGGCTGGGTTTGCTGGCGGGGTGGATTCAACCCAGGGCCGCGTCGACGGCACACGCCGCGCAGCCGCCAGCGGGGTCCCCCACGGCGGCCGGGGTCGACTATCTCAAGCACATCAAGCCGGTCCTGAAGGCACGGTGCTATGCCTGCCACGGAGCCTTGGCCCAAAAGGCCGGCTTGCGGGTTGACACCGCCGAACGGTTATTGAAGGGGGGCGACAGCGGGGCCGTTTTGACAGCGGGAGATCCCGACGGCAGCGAGTTGATCCGGCGACTGGTGTCGACCGACCTGACCGAGCGGATGCCACCGGAGGGGCATCCGTTGACTGCCGAGCAGATCGAGCACTTCCGTCAGTGGATCGCCGCCCGCACTCCCGGCCCCGCGAAAGAAATCCCCGAGGCCGATCCCCGGGCGCACTGGGCCTTCCAACCGCCGGCCCGCGCTCCCCTCCCGACGCTCTTGGGCCGACAGCCGACCAATCCAGTCGATGCGTTTGTAAGCCAGCGGCTGGAACAGGCGGACCTGTCCCCCCGTCCCCCAGCCGACCGGGCAACCCTGTTGAGGCGGGTCTCGCTGGACCTTACCGGTCTGCCCCCCACCCGCGAAGAACTGCTCGATTTCCTCTCCGATACGTCGCCCGAAGCCTACGCCAAAGTGGTCGACCGCCTGTTGCGGTCGCCCCATTATGGAGAACGCTGGGGCCGGCACTGGATGGACGTCTGGCGGTATGCCGACTGGTTCGGCCGCCGTTACGTCCCCGACGTCTGGAACAGCGCTCCCCAGATCTGGCGGTGGCGCGACTGGATTGTGAATTCCCTCAACGAAGACCGCGGCTACGACCAGATGGTCGCCGAGATGCTGGCCGCTGACGAGCTGAAACCGGGTGACCGTCACGCCGCGGTGGCGACGGGGTACCTCATCCGCAACTGGTACGCGCTGAACCCCAACGACTGGATGCGGAACACGGTTGAGCATACCGGCAAGGCCTTCCTTGGCTTGACCTTCAACTGTGCCCACTGCCACGACCACAAATACGACCCCATCGCCCAGACCGATTACTTCGGCCTGCGGGCGTTCTTCGAACCGATCGCGATCCGCCAGGACCGGCTCCCCGGCGAGGCCGATCCGGGCCCGTTCCAGGAATACAACTACAGCACCCTGCGGAAGATTCAGCGGCTGGGAATCGTAAGCATTTACGACAAGACCCCCGACGCCCCCACCTGGCTGTATACCGGAGGCGATGAGCGCAACCGGGTCAAAGAGAAAGGCTCGCTCCCCCCCACCCTGCCCGCTTTCCTGAAAGCCCAGGTGCCGCTGGAGATCCAGCCCATCCAGCTCCCTCCGCGGGGTTATTACCCCGGACTGAGTCCCGAGCTGCAGCAGACGGTCCGCGACGACGCCCAGCGGGCCCTGATCGCGGCCGAGCAGAACCTTGCCCAGGTGAAATCGCTCGACGCCACGGTTCCGGCCGCGACCCTCGAAGAGCTGGCTGCCGCCGGGCAGGCACTCGACCAGGCGAAGACGGCGGCGATCCAGGCGGGCAACAACGGGCCCCTCGTCGGCAAGCAGTCGCTGCTGTTCGACGCCACCCTGGGACGCCGCGTGCTGATGAACCGGCTCCCCGGCCTGAAAGAGGTGCAGGATGGCTTCACGATCGAATTCCAGGTGCGATTGCTGACCCCGGGCCACTTTAACTTCCAACTCGCCAAGCACCTGATTGAAGGGCTGACCGCCGGCTATGTGGCCTTCGATCAGGGACGGATCATGTCGTACCAGCCTGGTACCTTCACCGAGTTCGAAGCGGGCCAATTCAATCGTGATACCGGGCAGGACCGCTTCCACGTGAAGCTGGTGCTGCAGACCACGGCCAACACCATGCTGCTATCGGTCCGCTCATTGTCCGACAATCAACTTCTGGTCGACAAGGTCCCCGTGGCGACGCATGGCTGGAACCCGGTGGGAGATTCCACCAAGGGAATCTCGTTCGATGCCCGCACCGGCAGCGTGGCGGCGATTGACGAACTGATCCTCACCCAGGGCCCGGCGGCTCCCGACCAAAAAAGTGAGGTGGTGGCCCATTTCGACTTCGAACCCCCCGCCTATGCCGGGGGCCGCGACGTGGTCGGCCTGGGAAGCTGGGAGGCGTCGAGCTACGGCATGGCGCCCGCCACCTCGCTGCTGACCGATGTGCTGCAGCCCAGCGCGCTCGCGCCTCTGGAACAGCGGTTGGCAGCCGCCCGCCGTCAGGCGAAACTTCCTGAATTGCGTCTGCAGTCGGCTGAGGCGCAGTTGGCCTCGGCCCAGGCGGGTATCGGGGCCGTCGAAGCCCGGATCACAGCCGACCTCGCGCGGTTTGTTCCCGCCAGCGAACTCTCGCCCTCAGCCGCCCCTCAAGCCGCCCAACAGGCCGAACGGGACGCCACACGGGCTGCCGCCCAAGCGGCGGTGTTGCAGGCCGAACTGGCTCTGACGAATGCCGAGGCCAAACCCGCCTCCGACGCCAATCGGACGAAAGAACTCGAGGCCGCCCGGGCGCAGCAGGCTGCCGCCGCGAAGGGGCGGGAAACCGCCGAGGCGGCCCTGGCACAACCGGTCACCGACACCTACACGCCGTTGAGCCAGACCTATCCCTCCTCCAGCACTGGCCGTCGGGCCGCTCTGGCGAAAGCGATCATTGACCGCCGGAATCCGCTCACCGCCCGGGTTGCCGTGAATCACATCTGGATGCGGCACTTCCACCAGCCGCTGGTTTCGAGCGTGTTCGATTTTGGCCGCAATGGCACCGCTCCCACCCATCCGGAACTGCTCGATTGGCTGGCGGTGGAATTGATGGACTCGGGCTGGAGCATGAAGCACCTGCATCGCCTGGTGGTGACCAGTGAGGCCTATCAGCGGAGTTCGGCCGTCGCCGATTCCCCCGCGGCGCAGGCCGATCCCGAAAACCGTCTGCTGTGGCGGATGAACGTCGGGCGGATGGAGGCCGAAGTGGTCCGCGACAGCCTGCTGGCGGTCGCCGGCCGCCTCGATCCCACGCTGGGAGGCCAGGAGCTCGAAAACAAAGACTCGCTCACCACCTTCCGCCGCAGCCTCTACTATTGCTGCCAGCCCGAGGAAGATGGCAAGAGCCAACTGGGAATGTTGTTTGACGGCCCCGAACCGGCCGACTGCTACCGCCGGTCGCGCACCATCATTCCCCAGCAGGCGCTGGCCCTCAGCAACAGCGAGTTGGCGCACGACCTCTCGGCCCGGCTGGCCGGTCGGCTCCACGAGGCGCTGTCTCCCGCCGAACGGCTGGGGGTGGCCCCGTTCATTGTACGGGCCTATCAGCAGATCCTGTCGCGCAGTCCCACCCCGGCGGAACTGGAGGCCTGCGCCCAATTCCTGAACGCCCCAGCCTCCACTCCCGAGGCGGTCCGATCGGGGCTGGTGCGGGTGCTGCTCAATCACAACGACTTCGTGGCGATCCGCTAACGACCCAGGTCTCCCCCCATGAATCCCACCGACTCATCCCCGTTCTCCTGCTGCACCCCCCATCCGCGACGGGCCTTCCTGGCCGACTTTGGCATGGGGTTCACCGGCCTGGCCCTCTCGGCCCTGCTGGCCGACGACGGTGTCCAACGTGCCGCGGCCGAAGAACCGGCTCCGGCCGAGCCCCTTCCGCCACTGCCCGCTCCCCGGGCAAAGTCGGTCATCTGGATCTTCCTGTCGGGGGGTTACAGTCACGTCGAGACCTTTGACCCCAAGCCTGCCCTCAACGAGCACGCCGGCAAAACGTTCGACAAGACCCCCTTCGAAAACCCCCTCAACTCCCCCCTGCATCGCGCCCGCTTTCGGTCGGTTCCGGCCGAGGAAATCAACGTCCGCGACGTCTATCCTTCCATCTACCCCATGCAGGTGGGCTGGCAGAAACACGGACAGGCGGGCATCGAGATGACCGACTGGTGGCCCCACCTGGCGACCTGCGTCGACGATCTCTGCTTCGTCCGCAACATGTGGACCACCGACAACGACCACGCCGCCGAGAACCAGATTCACACCGGCCGGCACCGCCTCGACGAGCCCCAGCCCTCGATTGGGGCCTGGGCCACCTATGGCCTCGGTTCGATCAACGACAACCTGCCGCAGTTTCTGGTGCTGGGTGGCCCCACCCGCTCCGACACCCGCCAGTCCATCGATTCGTACTACCTCGGCCCGCAATTCGCCGGTGTTCCCCTGGCACTCGATCCGAACAATCCGCTCCCGTTCGGCAAACGGCAGGCGCAGCAGACCGCCGAGCAGCAGCAGCGGGAATTCGACCTGGTCAACCGGCTGAATGGCCTGGCCGCGGTCGAGTACCCCGAGGATGCCGAGTTGCGGGCCCGCATCCGGGCGTATGAACTCGCCTACCGCATGCAGGCCGCCGTCCCCGAGGCCATCGACTTCGCCCAGGAGACCGCCGCCACCTCGCAGCTGTACGGGCTCGACAACGACGCCACCAAGGTCGCCGGGCAACGACTGCTGGCCGCCCGCCGCCTGGTCGAGCGGGGGGTGCGGTTCGTGCAGGTCTTCCCCTCTCCCTACGGCGTGTGGGACTCGCACCAGAAGCTCAAAGACAATCACACCCGCCTCTGCGCCTCGGTCGACAAGCCGGTCGCCGGGCTGATCCACGATCTCAAGCAGCGAGGGCTGCTCGAAGACACCGTGGTGGTCTTCTGCACCGAGTTCGGCCGGACCCCGGGGCTGGAACAGCGGGGTGGGGGGAAGGATGGCCGCGACCACCACCCCAATGGCTTCACCATCTGGATGGCGGGGGCGGGGCTCAAGGCGGGGCACGTGCACGGAGCGACCGACGAGCTGGGTTATCACGCCCTGGGAGAAGGACACTACGTGACCGACCTGCACGCCACCGTGCTGCACCTGCTGGGGCTGGATGGCCGCCGGCTGGAGGTCCCCGGCCGACGCCGGCTCGACATCGATCACGGTCGGGTCATTCCCGAGATCCTCGCGTGACGGGGCGAACGGACTGACCGTCGGCTCAGCCCCGCGGGGACCGGCTGACCAACACGCGGTCGATCCGGCGGCCGTCGAGGTCCAGCACCTCGAAGTTCCAGCCCTGCCAGCCGACCGATTCCCCCAACTCCGGCAGTCGGCCCAGTTCATGCAGCAGCAGGCCCCCCAGCGTCTTGACCTGCGGGTGGGCGCGCGACTTCAGCCCGGGTGCCCCCATTCGCTGGAAGAGGTCCGGAAGGGGACAACTGCCATCGACCAGCCACTGTCCCTCCTGGCGGACGACAAACATCTGCTCGGCCCGCAGCCGGTTTTCCTCCAGCAGATCACCCACCAGCAGATCCAGCACGTTCCCCAGCGTGACCACGCCGCGGGTTGCCCCGAATTCATCGACAACCACCGCGAGCGTGTCGTGCTTCTCGCGAAACTTGACCAGCAGTTGGTCAATCCGGGTATTGTCGGGAACAAACAGCGGGGGCTTGAGCAGCGGCTGCAGCTCGCGCAGGCTGACCTGCGGCTCGATCCCCAGCAGTTCCTTCGGATCGAGAACCCCCACGATGTGGTCGAGATCTCCCTGGTAGACAGGCACGCGGGAATGGCCATATTCCCGCAGATCGCGCCACAGGTCGTCCCCCTGGGCCTCCAGCTCCAGCGCCTGGATCGACGAACGGGGACGCATGATGGTCCGCACCGAGCTCTCCCCCAGCCCCAGCACCTCCGACGCCAGCCGCTGCTCCACCGAGTCGATCACCCCTTCGGCCGCTCCCTGTTCAATCAAAAAGCGAATTTGTTGCAGCGACGTGGTCTCCGCTCGCTGCGCTCCACTCCCCCCCCGCCGTACAACCAGATCGGTCACCTGCGACATGAGGTTGGTCAGCGGACCAAACACCCGCTGCAACCACTCCATGGGCAGCGCCAGGCCCCGGGCAAAAGTCTCGGGCGCAAGCACCGCCAGACGTTTGGGAATCAGCGTTCCCAGCAGCAGCGAAATCAGCGTTACCATGATGGACACCACCAGCACTGCGGCGGCATGCGCATACCGGGCCCCAGATTCTCCCCACAGTCCGCCCAGAAGCGATTCAAAATCACTGACCAATCGGGATCCCAGATAGACCGACGCCAGGCTCGACAGCAGCTTCCTGACGGTGGCCACGGTCGACAACAGGCGAATCGGCTGTTCGGTGATCCGCAGCGCCCGGGCCGCTCCCGCCGAGCCCCGCTCTGCCTGCTCGCGCAGCGCCAGGCGATTCGCCGACAGCAAGGCCACTTCCGCCGCTTCGATCAGACCATGCAGTACGAAGACGGCACAGATTCCGCCTCCCACCAGCACCAGATCGACTTCACTCCACAGCATCTTTGTCCCCGTGCCGATTGTGCAGCCCTTGATTGCGACTCAAGACGGAGTCAGGCGACGTGACTCCCGTCCGGACCAGAACGTTTCTCGCGGGAAAAAATCCCCCGGGGTTTTGGCCGATCGTCTCACGACAGCGTAGGAAGCCCCGGGAGAGGCCACAATGCCTGCCGGGGTGGTTGCGGAATGCGTGGTTCCTTTTTCGTGTTTTCCGACCCGGTCCGCGTCCTGTGGCATGGCACCTCCCCCCTGTCCCGCCTCACCAGCTCTGGATCTGGGCCATCGACGGGTCGCACCCAACCCATGCCGTGTCAGCCATCCACTTCCCCCCCCGGGACTGGCGAAGAACCACCATTTCGGTCAGACTTTCGGACGCCCGACCCCGGCCCTGGAGCCAGAGGTTCCGGGCCAATTCCGTTTCGCGCAGCGGAACTTTTCTCACCCCTTTTAGTCCGCGTGCATGACCTCAACGGGCCCTGGTTTTGAACTGCAGCCACGCGAATCCATCACGGTTATTCGTTTCCACGATTCCCGACTGCTCGCGGCCGAGCGGATCACCGGGATCGATCGGGATCTGTCCGCCTGGCTGACCGCCCATCCGGGAGCCAGAGTGGTGCTCGACCTCTCGGCTGTGGAGGCGGTCTCCAGCGATTTCCTGGCCAAACTCATTGGCTGGCGCACCCAGGTCCAGAAACATCAGGGGCGATTGAAACTGGCCGGAATGGGACCGGCTTTGCAGGAACTGTTCCACGTGACCAGGTTGTCGAAAAAGTTCGAAATCGAACCGGATGTCGAAACGGCCGCCAGCCGCTTTTGAGTCGCGCCAGACACCCCGACGTGGTGGCCTCCCGGCCCGTCACTCGACTTCTCCCGGCCACAACCCCGCTTCCGACGGGCGACCAATTCCCACACTGCGCCAACCCGGCACCAGGCACAGGTTTCTGATGTCGATTGAATCGGAAGCCCCCCCACCGCCTGACGATTCGGGTCGACCACGCCCGCATCCTGGGCAAAAATCCGTTGCAGGACCAGGAAGGGCACACCGAGCCCCTGTTGACCAGCCATCCCGGACAGGAAATCCTGCTTGCATGGACCGCGCCGCAAGTGGTCTCCAGCGCGTTTCCGGGGCGTCTGGTGCCATGGAAACAGGTGGCGGGTGCGACCGGTGCGGAACTCAAGCTGTGTGCGCCGCAGCCCATCGTGCAGCATTCGTTCCATTTACGTCGACTCGACCGGCGGTTTTCCAACGTCCCCACTCGCAGCGCCGGGCTCGATTCCTTTGCCCCCACCGCCTGAGGCGAGACTCGGCAGCGTCGGAGATCCCCGGCTGACAAGCCCCCCGTCTCAACCTTTGGTTTTTGGTGAAACCTCAATCCACCAAGCCGGTGCGGCCGTCTCCGGTGCCGGCCGACACAACCAGTCCCCGGTCCACTGCCGACATCAACCGTTCCCGCAAAACCGGCTCTCCATCGGTCCGCATCATTCCCCACCGGCTGGCCTGCCACACCTGCCGAGAGTGAACCTCGAGCGCCGTCAGCCAGCCGTGCTTCCAACAGGCGGTGTCGATACAGATGGCGAAACCCAGATCGAGAATCTCCCCATTCCGTTGCTCGGTGTGGCCCACAATCACCGTCTTGCCGGAATGATGCGGCCGCAGGTTCTCGGGTTCAAACAGGGCCCAGCGCAGTTCGTGCTCCACATGGTCGACCAGCGGCAGATCGGACACATAATTGGCATGTGTGAAGATGAATTGCTCCGTCTCGTAGTACTGGACCTGGTCGAACAACAGAACCCAGTGCGCCTCGGGGATGTCGTCGATTCCTGCCCCAAACCGATACGAGTTGAGCGTGTTGACTCCCCCCACTTCCTCCCAATACCTCAACGCCGCCTCCCCCTCGTGCACCGCCAAAAGCAGCTCCTCATGGTTCCCGCGAACCATCACCACCTGGCACTGCCGCCGCAGCTCGAGAATCCGATCCAAAACCGCTGCGGAATCCCGGCCGTTGTCAATCAGATCCCCCAGGAAGACCAGACAGTCCTCGGGACGTGGGGCCACCCCCTTCAACAGGCACTCGAGAGCATGCAGACAGCCATGGACATCCCCCACCGCAATCAATCGACCGGGCGCGCGCATGCGAACCTTTTCTGGCCTATCGCCGGGCAATGAATGAAGACTTTCCCGAGGGATCGACCCGTTCATTGAACCCGATTTCGCCCCCCGTGTCGACCGCGTGTTCACCACCCCCTCCGGCCACCTGTGCCGACGACCCAGCCCCATCCCAAACCCGTGCGGGACACCTCCGACGAAAACCCTCGGGGAACCCTCCACCCACACACCGTGCCGTCCCGGCAGGCTAATCCCCCAACCACTCTCCTCGCCCACCTCGGGACAACTCCCTCGACTCGTCTGGCAACCCAGGTCGCCAATGACCGAACCTGGACTTGGCACTCCCCTCAAACCCGGCTATCATTATGGACAATATTATCCTGTTTTGTACGGCCTCCCGCTGACCTCGCCCCACCCCTTTCCCTTTCCTGGTGTCCCATGGCCCCGACTGCA
The DNA here is from genome assembly GCA_903861195.1 of uncultured Planctomycetaceae bacterium. Classification (GTDB taxonomy): domain Bacteria; phylum Planctomycetota; class Planctomycetia; order Planctomycetales; family Planctomycetaceae; genus UBA10511. The sequence continues at coordinate 9,423 of CAIOTJ010000252.1, forward strand.
TCAAAGCTGCTCAATGCCGGCCTGCTGGCCGCTGCCGGCTGGTGTGCCAGTCAATTCTGCGCGAATCCCGGGATGGGTCAACCCCCCGCGCCGCCCGAAGTGCACCGCGAGTCGGAACTCGATCCCCCCGTGCACCAGAAGCTCTCGGTGGAACAGGCCCGCGACCGCGCCCGGCTGCTGCACGACGTCTCGATCGCCGCCCTCGAATCGATGCACCGCACCTACTTCCAGCGGGAAAAGTCGATCATTCCCTCGTTTGTGATGGAGGATGTGTTCGGACAGATCAAGCGCCAATGGAAGGTCGAGGCCCACTGGATCGCCGTGAACATGAAGGCCATGAGTGTCGACCATGAACCGAAAACCGTGTTCGAAAAACAGGCGGCGCGCGAGATCGCCGCCGGCGAGGTCGCCTATGAAGAGATCGCCGATGGAATCTACCGCCGGGCCGGGGCCGTGCACCTGGGAGCGGCCTGCGTCAACTGCCACGGCGGCTTCTTCCGTGACCCCGGCAATTCCCCCAAGTACGCAGGGCTGGTGATCTCCCTGCGGATCGACGACGGCCAACCCGAATAGCGTTCATAAAACCAGCGGGGCCAGGGTCTCGACTCTCTAGCCCCCTCGCGGCAACCCCACGCTCTGGATCGCTTTCCACGCCCGCTGTCCCCACGGTGCCGGTCCCGACACGCCGGCCACCAAGCCCCACAACGAAACACACTCAGTCAACCAATGGCCGTCGTTGGCTGCCCGATTTTGTCCGCTCCCCCGGCGACGTCGCGGTGAGCCCCTCGCGGGTTGGCCCCGCCCCGCCGGTGCAGTCCACGCTGACTCACCTTCGAGGCCCCCTCGGCCCCCAGTCTCCCGTCCGAGTCATTCCGTCAGTGGAGACATCCTGTCACCTCCTGGCAACGGGATGGCGGCACAACGCCCGCCTGCGGGAAGTTGGCCTCTGCGCACCAGTCAGTGTCCCGAACCCGAGAGACCCCAGTCACACGTACCAGTCCCACACGTACCAGTCCCACACGTACCAGTCCCACACGTACCAGTCCAGCCTCGGCCCAACACACGTCATAGAAAACACACAGCCCCGCGGAAGACTGCTCTTCCGCGGGGCTGCTTCGTTCACTGAATCAGTCTCCGACTCAATCGTCAGAAACTGCTCCGATGATTAGTGGTTGAACAGGAACTCCTTGGTGTTGATCAACGCCCAGATGATGTCTTCCCAAGCCACCTTCTTGTTCTGCTCGTGCTTCTTCAGGTGACCGAGGGCAATCTGCATTTCCTCGGCATCTGGATTCCGCGAGTAGACCCAGCGATACAGCTCCTGGATCTTCTGTTCGTCGGTCCGGTCTTTGTCGTTGGTCAGGATAGCCGAGCGACCCGACGCGTTCGAAATCTTCCCCTGCACTTCACTGCTGTTGAGCAGGTGCAGGCTCTGTGCCAGATTCGCTTCTTGCGAACGTTCGCACTCGCAGGCGGTATCCGCCTGGGGCTGACCGAACACCTTCAGGAAGTACGGGCCCACCGTTGGGTCGGGCAACTGCATCGCCGAGGTCCCCTCGGGCAGACCCGAGTAGCTCTGGGTGGTGGCGGTCACCTGATGCAGACCATCGTACAACACCTCGGCCTTCAGTCGGCGGGGGTAGTAGCGCGAGAAGTTCTGCTTGTCTTTGAGGTTGTAGTCGTTCGGCAGCGAGCTGAGCTGGTAGGTGGTCGACTTGCAGATCGTCCGCACCAGTTGTTTCAGGTCGAAGCCGCTCTCGATGAAGTAGTTCGCGAGTGCCTTGATCAGCTCGGGGTTCGACGGCGGATTGGTCTCCCGCATGTCGTCTTCCGGCTCCACAATGCCCCGGTCGAAGAAGTGCTTCCAGTAACGGTTGACCAACGAGTAGGCGAAGAACTTGTTCTCTTTCGCCGCCATCCAGTCCACCAGGTAGTGGCGTGGGTCTCGATCGGCCGCGATGTCGAGGGCCGGTGCTCCCAGCCCCGTTGGCTTCAGCGCCTTGTTGCTGCGGGGATTGGTCGCCGAAGCTTGCCCGTCGTTGTGGAAGATCCGCTGTTCGCGGGGGTTTGCCCCGTTCTTCCGGCCCACCCGGCTAAAGAACGCCGAGAAGCCGTAGTAATCGTCCTGGCTCCACTTCTCAAACGGATGATGGTGGCACCGGGCACATTGAATCCGCAGCCCCAGGAACAACTGTGCGGCGTCTTCCACCTGCTCGTTGACCTGGGCCACTTCGCGGTACCAGGTCACCGTGGGATTGGTCGTCACATCCCCGGCGGCGGTCAGCACTTCGCGCACCATCTGGTCATACGGCCGGTTCTCGTACAGCGAGTCCCGAATCCAGTTGTAGAACTCGTACGTCCCTCGGGTGTCGGTCGGCTGCTTCCGCTTGTTCCGCAGCACCATGTTCCACTTGTTCGCAAACAGGTCGGCGTACTCGGGGCTGTCGACCAGCCGATCCACCAGCGCGTCCCGTTTGTTCGAATCGGTACTGGCGACGAAGTCGCGCACTTCCTGCTCGGTCGGCAACCGGCCTGTGATGTCGATCGTGACCCGGCGGATGTAGGTCGCATCGTCGGCCAGTTGCGACGGGGGAATTCCCAGCAGCTTCAGCTTGTTGAACACAGCCGTGTCGATAAAGTTCTTCTCGGCCGGCAACGCCCCCAGCTCGGCCCCCAGCGGAACCGTCGCGCGGAACGTCGACACCTGCCCCTGGTACCGGGCCATCACGGCCACCTCACCCGACAGGTCGAGCGTCTTCACCAGACCCGCGGTGGTTACTTCAGCCATCTCGGTGTCGTTCGGCTCATACAGCGCCATCTGGGTCACGTCTTCGGTGGTGCCGTCGCTGTAGACCGCCATCGTGGTCATCTGCTGGTCGGCACCCCGGTCCATGATCCGCCCTTCGGGCAGGCACTTGATGCCCACCACGACCGGATCCTTCTCGGAACCATAGGGCATCCCCTGCTCGATCCAGCGTGCCACAATCCGGAACTCGTAGCTGTCTTGCTCCATCCGCTTGCCGCCGCCATGGGGCGACTTGCCAATTGCCTTGTTCAGCAACAGGCTCTGCGAGGGAGACGAAACCGACAGGCGGCGTCCTTTCGCCTCTTTCACCAGGAACTCATAGTCTTCGTCGGGATAGAACCCCAACAGCGACAGCTTGAAGCCGTTCTGGCCGCTCGACTTCCCGTGGCAGCCTCCCCCGTTGCACCCCAATTTGGTGAAGATCGGGACAATCTGGTTGGTGAAGTTGATGGGCAGTTCGTTCGCCAGCCCCGTCACAGTCACCTGCAGCGAGGACTTCGTTCCAGCCGGGTCGATCGCATGCACCGTCGCCACACCGTCGGCCACGGGGGTCAGCATCCCTTGCGGGTCGATCGCCACAATGCCGGCAGGTTCCGATGCGAAACTCACCTTGCGGGTGTGGTCACGCAGTTGGCCCGAGCTGTAGACGCCGGTGACGAACAACTGCTGTCGGGCGTCTCGCCCACGAACCGTCACCCCCTGGTCATTCACATTCGGCTCGATCCGCAACGCGGTCAAAGAGCCGGGATCTCCCAGTCCCTTGGGCTTGGCGGGCTCGGCCTGCACGGCCGTCGCCAACATCCCCAAGGCGAACACTGCCATCCACTTCCACGACTTGGCCATCGTGCGTTCTCCGGGTTCGAACCATCCTGGGGGGGGCGGGCACCGCGTCAGCCGATCGGTGCGATCGACCCCCTCTCACGCGGTGATAAGGTCTGGCTGAAGCTGCTCCGGAAAGTGCCGTGCTTCCCGCACAGATCCTCCCCGGAAATGATCGCCGCGCAGACCGGCGCAGGATCACATCTTCTCTTATCGTATCAACCAGCGTTTGAGCGTCAAGGGATCCGCAGCGGTTGCAGCCGGTGTAGGACCCGGCCAAACACTGTCGCCAGTGCCGTTTCTTCCGTGCGTGACACCTGGTGCGGCGACAATCGCTCTCCCCTCTCCCCTCTCCCCAGCACCGCCACCAATCTGCTGCCACCAGACTGCTATCGGCCGGCCGCAGCCCTCCCCATCCAGTCTCCCGATGGGTCCCGCGAGTGACGCCATCACCGGCCAACTTCGGACTTTGCCGAAATCAGGCGATACCACGCCAACTCACCCCGCTGATACTTGAAAGACGGCCCGGCCGACTCCAACCACCGGGGGACGCCCCCCCCACGGGGCGCCTCGGGAGGAAACCACACCAAGATCGTCTCCCCCTCGTCCAGATCCAGTGTGGGGGGGGCGAAATGCTGCGCGTCGGGGCCAGGAAACCGGTTCCAATCGACCACCTTGACTGTCGTCAACTCGGTCCACAGGCTGCGGGCCCCAAAAGCAATCTCCACCGGCAGCCGCTCCCGGGGAGCCATCAGGTGCACCGCCTGCCTCCCATCCACCTGCCGCAGCCAGTTCCGCAGATCGAGGAAGTCGCGCTCGGCCCCGCGGTCACGCGGCACCAGATGGCTGACTCCCCACAATACGCTCCCTCCGCCCAACACGCCGCACGCCGTCAGCAGCAACCCCTGCACCAACCGATCGGCACCCAGCCGCCCCATGCGTCGCGTGACCAGCCCCACCAACAGCAGCCATCCAGTCACCGCCAACAGCACCAGCAACTGCAGTCCCATCCCCCGCGAGGTCACCTCGAGAAACCGCCAGACCACCAGGCCCCCCCACCGCCAGGCGATCCACCCCCCCACGACCGCCGCGGCGCTCCCCCGCGCGAGTTCGCGCCAGCCGACTTGTCGATCCATCAAACGCACGGCCCCGGCCGAGGCCACAGCCACGATTGGTGCCAGCAAAAAGAGCCGCAGGCCCTCCACCCCCCAAACCTCCTCCCGCACGCCGGTGGACCCCGGCCCCAACAACAGCAGGGCCACCGCCGCCGCGAGTGCGACCGATCGCCCCAGCGGCGAAAGCGCCCCCCGCCCCCGCTGGGTCGAGAGCTGGACCGGGGCGTTTCGATTCGCGGCCAACAGGCACCAGGGGACCAGCAGCCACAGCAGATAGGCACTCCCCAACAAGCGGCTCGCGAAACTGCGTCCCCAGCCGGACCAGCCCCCGCCCGCAGTGGCCAGGCCCGTCCCCGCGGGGGGGACCGCCTGCTGCACCAACTGCGGAATCTCCCCCAGCCACCACCCTCCCACGAAGAGGGCCACGGTGAGCCACAAGAGCCCTCCCCAGACCCGCCTCCAGCCCCCCGGAGCCAGCCGGGCGTCGGCTGCGGCCTGCCCTCCCAGTGCCCATTTCCAGCCCACGGTGGTCCCCCAGATCAGCACCGCCGCCAACAGCATGGCCCCCAGCCCGGCTGCGGGAGAGGCCAGCAGGCTCCCCCCCAGAGCCAGCCCTCCCGCCCACCGGCGCCACGACCAGGCCATCGATCCCCGGCGCCAGTCTTCCAGCAGCCACACCAAAGACAGCAGAGCCAAACCGGCCCCCAGGGGGGCCGGTCCCAGGTGCATCGACTGGGCCACCGTCAAAGGATTGCTGGCCAGCAGCAACGCCGCCACCAACGCCCCCCGGTCACCGCTGGCCAACCGCGCCAGCGTACTCCCCGCCCAGACAAATAACCCCACTCCCATCGCGGTCGCCATGGGAAACACCAGCAACGAGGCGGGGTGCAGCAGCTTCATCAGGCCCGCCAGACACCAGCTTAGCAAGGGGGGCTGACCGGACAGCGTCGTTCCGGCGGCAGGGTCCAACCACGCCTCGCTCCCGCTCCCCTGCAAGACATTCAACGCCGCCAGGCCCTGGACCCCCTCCGCGGCCGAGAACGGCTGCCAGGCGGCAATCAACAACGGGGGGATCAACGCCAACAGCGTGACCAGCGGACGCATCGCTTCGGCCTTGCGCAGCGTCACAAACAGCGGCTGCGCCGGCCGTTCCGCCAACTTTTGCAAAGTGGCCGAATCAAGCGTGGGGCGTGACGCGACAGGGGACGGCATGACAGTCTGTTCCGCGGTCCGTTAGACCGGGCCCCCAGAGTCCGAGCGCACCTGCTCCCGTTTCCAGGCGATCACTTCGTCGAGAATCGCCCCCAGGGGCATGCTCGGGCAAAAACCCAGGGTATTCCGCAGTTTCGAGACATCGGGTACCCGGCGCCGCACATCTTCGAAATTGTTCCCGTAGACCCCCGCGTACGACATGTACTCGATGGTCGAACGCCCCCCGGTCCGGGCAATCACCTCATCGGCCAACTGCTTCATCGTCACCGGCTGGTCGCTGCCAATGTTGAAAACCTCCCCGGCCGCCCGGGGCAGGTCCATCAGGCGAATCACCGCCTCGACCACCTCCCGCACATGGGCGAAGCAGCGGGTCTGCCCGCCGTCGTCATAGACGGTCACGGGAGTTCCCCGCAGCGCCCGTTCGACAAACCGGGGAACCACCATGCCGTAGTTCCCCACCTGCCGGGGACCAACCACGTTGAAGAACCGGCCAATCACCACCGGCAAACCATATTTCTTGTGGTACCCCAGGGCCAGAAACTCATCGACTGCCTTCGAGATGCCGTACGACCACCGCGGATGCGTGGTCGCCCCAAAGTGCAGTTCATCCTCTTCGGTCCAGCACTCCTTGAGATTCTTTCCATACACCTCACTGGTCGAGGCGAGGTAGAACCGGCAATTCGTCTGAGCGGCCAGCCGCAGCAGCGCCTCGGTCGGCTGAATATTGGTTTCGATGGTCCGCACCGGATCATCGGCTACCAGCTTGACCCCCACCGCGGCCGCCAGGTGATAGATGACGTCGACCCCCCGGACCATCTCAGCCAGCAACGGAAGATCGGTGATCGACCCGGTCTCGATGGTCAACTGCGGGTGCCCCTGCAGGTGGGCCAGGTTGCCGAGCTGACCGGTGGAGAGATTGTCGAGCACCCGGACAGAATAGCCCAGCGACAACAGCCGCTCGGTGAGATGGCTGCCGATGAAACCGGCTCCTCCGGTAACCAGACAGAGCGACATGAACAGTCCTGAGGCGAGGAACATGACAACAACCCCCGGCCGGCCGACTTCGGACCAACCCCGGAACCATAGCGTAGTTCCCGGGACTGTCACTCACCAGTCCCGCACTTCAGCCCCCGCTGGGTTTGTATCGAAGGGTACCCAAGCCGATGGGCAGCCGAAAGACATGGATCGACAGGGAACCCCTTTGGATTCTTCTCAAATTCCGCCGTCCTCCCACGAGCAGCATCCCTCCCAGCCATGTCCTGAAGGGACATTCTTTCATAGCCCAGGGTTCGTGCGCAGCACGACCCTGGGGTGCGGGCCAGTGACGATAATCAGCCCAGAAGGGGCTGGCTTGACGGGGCCGGGACGAGGAATCGCAGGCGGAATTCGATCTGGTTTTTCGGTGTCCGCAGACCGACGGCGAGGCCGATGTCCAAGATCCACGCGTCAACCGAACCCCGACAGGTTTCAGGCGGCATTGTGGATGGCCCTCACCCGGGGTCGTCGCGTGCGCGACAACCCCGGGCTGAGGGATGTGCCGCCCATCTCTGGCTGTTGGTCGGCATGCGACGCTGGGCGTCGTCGATTTGTCTGACAACGCGGTTTCACGTTTGTGGAACAAGTTTTCAAACTCGTTCTACGGTGACGCTGGGCCTCGTCGTGCTGTTGGGCGGCGTCGTGGGACACGGGGACGCTCGACCCGTCGCCGTCGCCCAACACCATCCGGTGTCCCATGCGCCTACCTCGTAGAGGTTACTTCCCTCAGCCCAGGGTTGCCGCCTCAGCGGCTACCCTGGGTGACGGTCCCGCAACCACGGCCTGTACCCTGTAAGGGTTCCTTTCCACGCGGTGTGACGGCCGATCG
>CAIOTJ010000253.1 GCA_903861195.1 uncultured Planctomycetaceae bacterium
GACGAAGACGCCGACGAAGAGCTTGACGATGACGAGCCGCTGAGTTCGGCTCCTCCCCAGCCCGGAACGGCCGAGTGGTATCTGGCCGAGGTGTCGAAGCTGCGGCTGACCCCGCTCGACGACAAGCAGGCCGACCCTGCGCAGGACCCGAAATACCTGGAGCGTCAGAAGAAGATCGTCGAGCTGGCCACCAAGTCGGTCGCGCTGACCCACAAAAATCCCGAAAAGAAGCAGCAGTTTGAAGTCTCGGCACGTTACCTGCTCGACGCCCGGCTGCAGTTGGCCATGACGGGCGATGAAGAACAGGTGGAGCTGCTGTACGAGAATGCCCGCGCGTTTGTGAAGCGTGATCCCGCCTCGCATGCGGCCGCCCATGGCGCGCACACCCTGGTGAATCTGGCGTATCACAACGCCACCCACGAACAGGCTCCCGACAAGGCGGCCACCTGGCGTGCGGAATTCGCGGAGTTGGCGAATCACTACCTCCAGAATTTTCCCCGGGAAGAGCCCCGGTCGGTACCGCTGGCGTACACCGCGGCGCGGCTGTGCGAACAGCATGGCCAGCTCGCCGAGGCCCGGGCCGGCTATACCCAAATCGTGCAGTTCACTCCCGATTCGTTGCATGGGTCGGAGGCCGAACGCATTCTCCGCCGGCTGGACCTGGTGGGAAATCCCCCCCCCGTCTCGGGCCCCACGCTTGAGGGCGAGATGCTGCAGGTCGACGATCTGCTTGGCAAACCGGTCCTGCTGGTCTTCTGGTCGAGTGAGGCTGAACGTTGTGCGAAAGAGCTGCCCAGGCTGCTGCCGGCGATCCGCCAGGCCCAGCAGGCGGGAGTGCAGGTGGTGGGCCTCGCGCTCGATACCGACCGCAAGGCGTTGCAGGCCTTCGTGGCGAAGCACAAGCTCGACTGGACGCAGCTGCACTTCACCGACACCGAACAACAGGGCTGGAAGAACCCGATCACCACGCACTTCGGGGTGTTTGAAGTTCCGGCCTTCTGGCTGGTCGATGCGAATGGCAATGCTGTTTCGACCACGGCCACGGTCGCCTCGCTCAAGCAGGACCTGCGTCAACTGACGGACTCCAGCGGTCTCGTCCGGCAGAACCCTGTCGAGGCCGAAGAGGTTGTGCCGGTGGGGGGAACCCGTGAACGGGGGGCCGAGGCACCCGCTGCGACGAAGCCCGCGGCCGCCAAACCGGCGGCCGGCAAATCGTCGACGGGGAAGGGGGCCGGCAGCGGAACGCCGGCTGCCGGTGGCAAGGGGAGCAATTCCCGCCCAGCCAGCCGCTGACAGACCGCGGAGCCGGGAGGGCCTGTGGATCCCCGAATCGAACCCCGGGGGCCCACGGCCGGTCTTGGCCTGCCGTCTCTTGAGGGGGGGGCTGCGCGGCCGGCGGGCGATGCTCTGCGCCGACGGGGTGCCGTGGTTGCCGAGCTGCGCTATGAACCCGATAATCGCCTCTTGCTGATTGGGCACCGGAGTTGGCCGGCCAGTCAGGCCAACTCCGCCATTCGCGGTTCTTCGGGTCCTTCGTCGAGCAGACCATGCGTGTTCTTTCCGGCATTCAGCCCACCGGGCGATTCCACTGGGGCAATTATTTCGGGGCGATCCGGCAGTACATCGCCCTGCAAGGGAATGAGCAGGCGTTCTACTTCATTGCCGACCTGCATGCCCTGACGACCATCCGGGACGGGAAGCAGTTGCTCGACCTGCGGATTGATGCGGCTCTCGACCTGTTGGCTCTGGGGCTCGATCCGGCGCGGGCCTGCCTGTTTTTTCAATCGGATGTGCCTGAGGTCTGCGAGCTGACCTGGTTGCTGATGACCGTCACACCGCTGGGGCTGTTGGAGAAATGTCACGCCTTCAAAGACAAAAAGGCCAAGGGGCTGCCCGCCGATGCCGGGCTGTTCACCTACCCCGTCCTGATGGCGGCCGACATCCTGCTGTATGACAGCACGGTGGTGCCGGTGGGGGCCGATCAGGTGCAGCACATTGAGGTCACCCGCGACCTGGCCCTCAAGTTCAATCATTTGTTTGGGGAGGTCTTCGTGCTTCCCGAGGCGCGGGTGCTCGACGAGTCGGCCAAGGTTCCCGGGACCGACGGCGAGAAGATGTCCAAGAGCTACGGCAACACCATCGATGTCTTCGAGCCGGAAAAAAAACTCCGTAAGAAGATCATGGCGATCAAGACCGACAGCACACCGGTCGAGTCCCCGAAGGATCCCGAGACCTGTTCGGTCTTCACGCTGTACAAACTGTTCGCCACACCCGAGCAGCAGGCGGCCCTGGCCGAGCGGTACCGGGCCGGGGGGATGGGGTATGGCGAGGCGAAGCAGGCCTTGTTTGAAGCGGCCAATGCCCACTTCACTCCCGCCCGGGTGCGGCGGGAGGAACTGGAGAGCGATCTGGACCAGGTCAAGGACATTCTGGCGGATGGTGCCCGACGGGCCCGGGCCAAGGGCCGTGAAGTCCTGGAGCGGGCCGCCCATGCCTGTGGACTGGGGCGCTGGAGTCGGTCTCGCTGATGAGTGTCCCGCAATCTCTTTCGGAGCCGGTCGATCGCCCTCCCGAGTCCCGCTGGACAGAGTGGACCATCCTCTCGGCGGTGGTGACTTTGGCGGTTCTGGTTGGTGCGGGCCGGTTGCCGCAGCAGGCAAAAATCCCCCTGGTTCTGCCCGTGGGACTGGCGGCACTCGTGGGTTTCGGATTGGGACTGGTGGCCGATCGCTGGCGGCTGGCCCCCAGTCGCCGCGCGAACGTCGTCGTCGCGGGGTGTGTGGCGATCGCTCTGGTGCTCAATGCCGTCGATACCCACCGGAGTCTGGCCGCCTTCATCCGTCAACAGCCGCCGCCCCAGCGTCCCGATGTCGCCGGAATCGATCAGGGATTCCGCGACCTGTTGGAACAGGGGGGGTTGGCGGACGGAGAGGGATCCGTTTCCCCCGACGATCTGCGGCGTTCCCTGGAACTGCAGGAACGGCGCACCGCTCAGTTGCTGTCTGAGCGGGAATTTCTGCAGACGTTCCGGGGCTACCTTGTGTTTCGTGTTCCCCGAGAGTGGGGAGTCTGGCCCGAGTGGGCCTGTGCGCTCTTTTGGCTCGCCGAAGTGGGGGTCGCCTCCCTCGTGGCGGGCCGTGTCTGCGAATTCCAGATCCAGCCCGTTCCCGGAAGCTCCAGCCGGCCGGCCGTCGGCTGACGTGTGTGTTCCGCCCTGAGAGTTCTCATTGTCTGTGGAGTGTCGCCCCGCATGAGCCTGCCCCCCTCCCTTCCCGGTCCGCACCGGATCGTCGGGCTCGGAACCGACATTGTCGAAACAGTCCGCATCGGACAAATGATCGAGCGGCATGGTGAGACATTCTTCGATCGGGTCTACACCGAGGATGAAGTGCAATACTGCCATTCGAAGAAGGAATACACCCAGCATTTCGCCGGTCGCTGGGCGGCGAAGGAAGCGGTGATGAAGACCCTGGGCACCGGGTGGTCGCAGGGAGTTTCGTTCCGCGACATCGAAGTCTGCACATCGCGCAGTGGCCAGCCGTGGATCTCCCTGCGGGGTGGGGCGCGGGATGTCGCCGAGGGGTTGGGAATCGCCTCGATTCTCATCACCATCTCGCATTGCCGGGCTTACGCCACCGCCACGGCGGTGGCCCTCGGTCCCTCCTGATTCGCCTGTCGATGCGCTGTTCCGCAAGAGTCGCGGGCTGGCATTCCCGGGATCCTCTTCGTCGGGTGTTTTGTCATGATTCGCGCAGTTGCTTTTGATTTCGGCAATGTTCTGTCGGCCTTCAGTCATGCCCGGGGGTGCCGCCAGATTGCCGCGTTGGCGGGCCCCACCGTCACCGAAAGCCAGGTGCATCAGTGGCTCTATGGAGGGGACCGTTTTCATCAGTTGGAAATGGGCCGACTCGCTCCCGAACAGTTTCTGGCGGAGCTGGGCCGCGCCTTCCAGGTGGATGATCTCGCGGCGTTGCGGCGGGCCTACCAGCAGATCTTCAACCGCCTGCCCTCCAGCTGCGAACTGATTGCCCGGGTCCGATTGCCGAAGTTCCTCGCCAGCAACACCGATCCGCTGCATTGGGAAGAGATCGAACGGCATTTCGCGAACGACTTCGCCGGGTTTGTCCCGGGGGGATTGCTGCGCTCGTTCGAGACCGGGTATCGCAAGCCGTCTCCGGGGTTCTTCGCCTGCCTGCTTGACCGGATTCGCCAGGGTGTGGGAACTCCCGAACTGTCACCCGAGGAAGTGCTGTTTGTGGACGATCTACCCGAAAACTGTGAAGCGGGCCGCGAGTGTGGGTTTACGGTCCACCTTCATCAGAATCATGACGTAGCGGCCCTGGAAGCGGTCCTGCGGGACGTCGGAGCGCTGTTGAGGACGGGGGCGGAAAGGTGATCAGGGCCGTGTGATGGTCAGCGAAGCAATCTCGCTGCCGTCGGCCCCGATCTGGCGTCTCACGAGCCGCTCGTCCTGCACGTCCAACAACGTGTCGGACATGGGAATCCTCTGTGTCGGGCTGACAGCGGTGGATTACGGTCCTGGGTGAGGCCCCCGGCAGATTGGGAATCAGCCCGCTTCCTCGGGGGGCTCATCGGTCCGGCTGCCGGCCGGGCGTTCGTGGCGCAGCAGTGGGAAGTAGATGACATCGCGGATGCTGTGGCTGTTGGTCAGCAGCATCACGAGGCGGTCGATGCCAATCCCCAGTCCGCCGGCTGGGGGCATGCCCACCTTGAGGGCCCGGACGAAGTCGGTATCCATCTTGGCCATGCTGTCTTCTTCGGACAGGCCGGCGAGCTGCGTGCGGAAGAGTTCCTCCTGCAGCCGGGGGTCATTGAGCTCGGTGTAGGCATTCGCCAGTTCCATGCCATGGATGAACAGCTCGAACCGTTCGGCGATCTCGGGGTGTCCCTTTTTCCGCTTGGTGAGGGGGCACATCGCGGCGGGATAGTCGATCACGAACACGGGCCCGGTCAGGTGGTCTTCCACCACCGCCTCGAAGACGTCGTTGATCAACACGTCGGGGTGTTTCCCCTGGGTTTCGATGTGATGCTTCCGCGCCACCTCGACCACGGCGGCGTGATCTTGCATGTCGCAGCCGGCGTGTTGCCGGAACAGGTCGCCATACCGGGCCCGCTGGAAGGGGGGGGTATAGTCGACCAGTTTGTCACCCCAGGGGCGGAGGAACGGGTTGGAGGCGGGGTCACCCCCGGCGGCCACCGCGGCTTCGTGCAGCGCCTTGATGGCGTTGGTGAAGATCGCCTCGGTGATGTCCATCATGGTCTCGTAGTCGCCGTACGCCTGGTACAGCTCGATCATGGTGAACTCGGGGTTGTGGGAGCTGTCGACCCCCTCATTGCGGAAGACCCGGCCGATCTCATAGACCCGTTCCACCCCGCCGACCATCAGCCGCTTGAGATGCAGTTCGAGCGCGATGCGCAGGAACAGCGACATGTCAAGAGTGTTGTGATGGGTGATGAAGGGGCGGGCGGCAGCCCCCCCGGCGATCGAGTGCAGCACGGGGGTCTCGGCCTCGACGAACCCCCGCGCGCGCAGCGTCTGGCGGATCGAGTCGATGATCTTCCCGCGATTGAGCATGCGGTCGAGCACCCCCTCGTTGTAAATCAGGTCGATGTAGCGCTGCCGCAGCAACAGCTCGATGTCTTTGGCCCCGTGGAACTTTTCGGGGGGCTGGGCCAACGATTTGGTCAGGAAGGTGACCTTCGTGGCACCGATGGTCTTTTCGCCGCTGTTGCTGATCTTCAGATGACCGTCGATGCCGACCAGGTCGCCCAGGTCGAGCAGTTCGATCAGCTTCCACTGCTCTTCCGAAAAGTCGGCCTTGGAACACATGACCTGGATCCGGCCGGTCCAGTCCTGCACGTGGAAAAACTTCAGTTTTCCCTTGTTGTTCCGCAGCATGATTCGCCCGGCAACGCGGCACATCGCCCCCTGGACCCCGGGCTCGGCGGGGCATTCGGCCCGCGCCTGGCGGATCGGACGGTGATCGTCGAACCGTTCCCCCCAGGGATCGAGCCCCAGGGCCTCGATGGCCAGCAGCTTGTCGAGACGGGCTTGTTCCAGACGATCGGGTTCCGACATGGCAGATCACACGCGAAGTTGTGGGTCAGTTCAACAGCCCCGGCAGGGGCCGTCTGTAGCGGTTCCAACGGGGGGACCGGTGGAGAATCCCCAGTCTTCCGGTCGGAACGGCACGAAGCAGTTCACTATCGGGGGCGCTTCCGAACCCGTCAAGGCTGGTCGCTTGCCTCCCTGGGGGTGAATGGGGATGATGCCCGCGACTCCGGCCGGCCCCGGGTTTTCCCGAACGGTCCGGAACTTCGTCCAGCCGGTTCCTTTCCCTTCCGTACAGGTGCTGAGCCATGTCTCCGGTGAAGCTCAAACTCGCGATCATGATGTTCCTCCAGTACGCCATCTGGGGAGCCTGGGCGGTCCCCATGGGGGCCTATCTGGGAGGGCTGGGTTTCAGTGGCGCCGATATCGGTTTGATCTACGGCACCACCGCCCTCGCGGCGATGATTTCCCCGTTGTACACGGGGGTGCTCGCGGACAAGATGTTCGCCACCGAGAAGATGATCGCCATCCTCCACTTCGTGGGGGCGGTACTCATGCTGGTCGCCTCCCAACTGACCGGTTTTAGCGCCCTGTACCCGGTGATGATCGCGTACGCCCTCTGCTACATGCCCACGCTGGCGCTGACCAACTCCATCAGTTTCGCGAATATCAGAGATCCCGAGAAGGAATTTCCGCCGATCCGCGTCTGGGGGACCTGGGGCTGGATCGTCGTCGGCTGGATCGTGGGATTCGTTCTGCAAAATCCCAAATTCAACGGGTCGCTCCCCGCGTTTGTGACCGCGCCGAACAGTCCGCTGCTCCTCTCGGCCCTGTTCTCGGTGGCGCTGGGTGTGCATGCCCTCTCCCTGCCGCATACCCCCCCCGCCGGCAAGAATGCCGCGGCGGATCCTGGCGACAAGCAGGGTGTGCTGCAACTGCTTAAGGATCCGTCCTTCCTGCTGTTTGTGATCTGCTCATTCCTGGTGTGTATTCCCCTCACCTTCTACTACGGCTTCGCCAACGTCTTCCTGGGGGAAATCGACGCACCTTATCCCACGGCGCTCCAGACGCTGGGCCAGATCTCGGAAGTGGGCTTCATGGCGGCGATGCCCTGGTTCATCCAGCGGCTGGGGGTCAAGAAGATGCTGGCGGTCGGGATGGGGGCCTGGGTGGTGCGTTACCTGTGCTTCGGCACCCTGGCCTTCCCGGCCGCGTTGTTCGGCCTGTTCCTGCACGGCATCTGTTACGACTTCTTCTTCGTCGCGAGCCAGATCTACGTCGACAGCCGGGCCACGGCGGCGACCCGGGCGAGCGCCCAGAGCTTCATCGCGTTTGTGACCCTCGGGGTGGGGATGTTCGTCGGCAACTATCTGGCTGGCAAGATCGTCGACATGTATCCCCCCAAGACCATGGTCAACGCCACCGTCAAGGGGGCGGCGGGCTCGGCGGGTGTGGTGCTGCCCAACTGGGACCTCGACGGCACGACGGGTCTGGCCGCTGAATTGGGACTGAAGCCCGACGGAACGCTTTCCGCCGAGTCGATCAAGGGAGACCTGGTCGAGAATGCCGGGAAAGATAATGAGACGGTCTACAAGGCCGAAGATCTGAGGGCGGCCATCGCCGCCGCGGACCGCGACCAGGATGGCAAGGTGACTCGGGCCGAGTGGCGCGGCGCCCAGCAGAAAGACTGGTTCCACATCTGGCTCTGGCCCGCCTTGATGGCGCTGGCCACGTTGGTCGTCTTCTGGCTCGGCTTCCGCGAGCCGGCCAGGAATGCGACGGCGTCAGCCGCTCACTGATCTGACCCAGACGACGCCCGCAGCCCTGGTGGCGGTCGGGGGTCGCTGCTGTGACTGTTGAACACACCCGGCTTGGCCAGCGAAGCCAGCCGGGTGTTTTTCTGCAATGCCCCCCGCCAGACCCGTCGATCTCCCAAAAGTGACGGGATGCACTCCAGAGAACGAGAGGCTGGAACGAGAGACGGCGGGCATACTCCTTTACTGCTGTGATGTCGGAAAATCCAGGATCTGTTCTGAACACCCCGATGTGAGCTGCCGCGACCGCCGCGCCTGGCACGGTTCGACGTCCACGGAGGATGCGATGCAACCCGGTGTCGCGCGCCGCCGCGAGGCGGAGTTGAATTGCGGCCTTCCCATGTCCCGCCGGAAAGATCATTCTCACCCCTGTAAAAATGACGACACGTGTTGCGAATCTGCGACATTGAGGCGACCGGCCGGCCGGGTGGGGAGGAGTGCTGTCTTTGTTCTAAAGTCTTTACTGAAAATGAGTTGTCATCGGGATTTGGAATTTGATCGGATTCTGGCACACCGCCTGCTGTATGATTCAGGGCAGAGTCGGGTTCGCTGTGGACAAGCGACGACGGCAGTGTGGGTTTTGATCTCAGGAGTCTCAATCATGATGAAGAAGTTCGCGTTGACCATGCTCGGTCTGGTCGCAGGTGCGGTTCTGGTGCTGGGCCCTCAGGCGTCCTCGGCGGAGGCGCATGGCTATTACGGCTATCCCCGCTATTACGGACCGCGGGGCTACGCTCCGCGGGTTCATGCCCCGCCGGTTTACGCCCCCCGGGTTTACTCCCGGCCGGTGTACGGTCCGGTCTACGCCCCTGCTCCCGCCTACTACGGGCCGGGGGTCGTTGGGGCCGGAGTGACGATTGGTGGTCCCGGGTTCTCGGTGGGGATTGGAGGTCCTGTGATCGCTCCCGCTCCGGCGTACTACGGCCCGGTGCACCGCCCCTATCCCCGGTACGGACGTTACTACGGCTGGTGAGATCCGGCTGCTCTCCCGGTCAATCCTTTCCCCGAGTCCTGCCCGCGGATTCTTTCTGGGCCTTTCCACTCCGTTGAACGGGGTGGGAAGGCCTTTTTGCTGCGCCGCTGAACAGTTCGCTGGCAATGGCATCCGCGAGTTCGCGGGGGGCATCGGCAACTGCCGGGGGACCAGACCCCATCCTGGGTTTTGCTCAGGAATTGCGGTCCGAGTCTGGAGTTTTTGTCCTTCTGGCCCCTCCTCTTGCAAGTCATCAGGAAAGGGAACTGATTTGCGCCCGGCCCCGACCTGGCCGATCAACACCCGTTCCATCTGGTGACTCAATCAGGAGCTTTCTTCATGAAAAGTTTGCCACGGCCCCGAGCCCTGGTATCTGGCCTGACTGGTGTTTCAGTGCGGGCGGCTGGTCTGGCCTCGTCGGTCGCCCAGGCCCAGCAGGGGTACTCAGTCCGACAGCGGTCCAGTCTTGACTCCTCGAATTTTGTGGCACCTCTGCGCACCGGCCCGAATTTCGTCAGGCCGCAGCGGTCTGGAGCAGGGTCGAATTCCAACGATTTCCAGTTCCAGCAGCCCGCAATGCGGCGATGCTTCGACTTCGAGCAAAAGAAGCGGCTGTGGTCTCTCCAGGAACGGGGCCGGTACCAGCGGGAACGGTCTCCCCTGCTGCCTGATCCAGACTATGCCACTCCCGGAACTCGCCCGTACTCGATCTTGCACCGCGACCATCGGTCAATGACGCGCGGTGCGATTCCCGGGCAGGCTGCGGGCGCAGGGCGGGGTCGACCACACACCGGCGGCTGTGTGGCGCCCCTGTTTTTCGCAGTGTCCGCCAGGTTGTCTGGTGTTGCTGTTGTCGGAACTCGCCGCGCCATCTCGGCACTTTGCCGGTGTGTTGAATCGGGCCCATACGTTGCCCTGGGCTCCGCCGGTTGGGGGATCGAGAGGTGGAGCTTGGTGGCGTAGTCCCGCAGCGGGGGGAGTCTCAGCGTGGCTGATGTGCTGAGCGTCTCCGCCAGGAACTGTCTGGCTGCGGACTCGATCACGACAGTGCCATGCCTGGCCTGAACGCCGCCACACGCAGAAAAACTGGGGAAAAAGATTCAATTCACCCGGTTTGGCATTTCTGTGGATAAACCGGGTGGCAGCCTACAGCGAAGGTGCAAGGTGCACTAAACTTCCAGTCCCAGTGCTTCCGACCCGACCCGCACCCATTCTCGCGGTACCCCCATGCGTGTCCTCGTCTTGCTCTGTCTTCTGTCGCTGGCGACTCTGGCCGGGGCGGGTGAACCCCCTTCCTTCACCCCTCAGACCCTCGATCCCAAAGCGGGCGAAGTCTGTTATGCCGTCACACTCGCCGATGTTGATGGAGACGATCGCGAAGATGTCGTCGTCGTTACCGAAAACCGGGTGCTGTGGTATCACAATCCCGACTGGAAGATGCGGGTGGTGATTGCCGACCAGACCGAACGGGACAATGTCTGCATCGCCCCTCTCGATATCGACGGCGATGGCCAGGTCGATTTCGCCCTGGGGGCGGGCTGGCTCAACAACCGGCATCTCGGGACCCTGTACTGGCTGAAACGCAAGGCCTCGCTCGACGACCCTTGGGCGGTCCATCCGATTGGTCGCGAAAGCTGGGCGCATCGCCTGCAATGGGGTGATGTCCTTGGCACCGGAACCCCCCAACTGATTCTCTCCCCTCTGAACAAGACCCGCGGAGAGGGAGTGCGGCTGCTGGCCTACCACAAGCCGGCGAATCTGCTGGATGAGACTCCCTGGAAGAGTACGGTGCTCGATGAGAGCCTGAATGGCATGCATGCCCATTGGACGGGGGATCTCGATGGGGACGGCCAGACCGACCTGCTGACCGGGAGTGCTGAAGGGCTCTCGTGGTTCCGGCGGGACGCCCAGGGAGCATTGACCAAGACCCGCATCAGTGCCGGGGTGGAAGGGGCGTCTCCCACCCCCCAGAAAACGGGGGCGGGGGAGGTGAAAGTTGGTCGCCTGGGCAAAAACCGCGTCTACATTGCCGCCGTCGAGCCGATGCATGGCAACCACGCGGTGATCTATCTGCAACCACAGGGGACAAGTGCCGACCCGCCGGGCGCGTGGGATCGCGTGGTGCTGGACGACACCCTCGGGCGTGGGCATGCGATCTGGCCCAGTGATCTCGACCGGGATGGATTCGACGAATTGGTGTTGGGGCACAGTGACAAGGGGACCGGCGAACCTGCCGGTCCGGGGGTGTTTGTCTACTCTCCCAACGAGACGGGAAAAGTTTGGACCAAGCACATCGTCGACAATGGCGAGGTGGCCACCGAGGATCTGATTTCCCGCGACCTGACCGGCGATGGCTGGCCCGAGATTGTGGCCGTGGGACGGGCGACCCGAAACGTGCGGCTGTACATCAACCAGGGGAAGAAGCAGTAGTGGATTTTCTGCAGCTGGAGGGGAAGGCGGTCCTCGTGGTGGGGGTCGCCAACAAGAAGAGTGTGGCCTGGCATGTGGCCCGGGTGTTGACCGAGGCCGGGGCCCGCGTCATCTATTCGGTGCGCTCGGAAGCCCGCAAGACCCAGGTCGAAAAACTGGTTCCCGGGTCACCGGTGTTTGTCTGTGACGTCGAGCGTCCGGAAGAGATCGTGCGGCTGCGCGACGCCGTGTCCGCGCTGGGTCTTCCTCTCCACGGCATGGTCCATTCGCTGGCGTTCGCCGATTATTCGGCGGGGTTTCTCCCGTTTCACCAGACTCCGCGGAAGGCATTTCTGCAGGCGGTCGACATCTCGTGCTATTCGCTGTTGGCGCTGGCCGACGCGTTCCGCGACCTGCTCGACAAGCAGCAGGGGAGCGTGGTGACGATCTCGATTTCGACCACCCGGATGGCCGCCGAGAACTACGGGTACATGGCGCCCATCAAAGCAGCGCTCGATTCTTCGGTCTGCTTCCTGGCGAAGTCGTTCTCAAAGTTTTCGCGGGTCCGGTTCAATGCCGTCTGTCCGGGACTGCTGAAGAGTTCCGCCTCGGCGGGAATTCCCGGTTATATCGACAGTTATCTCTATGCCGAACAGGCGACCCTGCGCAAAGATGCGGTGCAGACCGAGGAGGTCGCCAACACGGTCGCCTTTCTGCTGAGTCCCCGGTCATCCGGGATCAACGCCCAGGGGGTGGTGATCGATGCGGGAATGGGGGTGAACTATTTTGACCGGGTCCTGGTGCAGGCGGACCGTTCAAAAACAGGATCCAATCCGTCATAATCTCGGCTTCGTTCCCGGGCACCACTGAGAGGCTTGGGGCCGAATGTTCCCGGTGCGTCGATTGTTGGACAGCGTCCGCTTCTGGAAGTCGTCCAATTCTGGAAGTCGTCCAATTCTGGACGATGTCCAATTCTGTCCCCAGGCCAATCTGGCCCTGGCAGGCGGCAGAGTACCGGCCCGGGAATGGTGGTGGCTTCACGCACGACTTCACGCTCATCGACCCGAGGGGGTGGCTGGATCCCGGCCGCTCCCGGTCTTGTTTTCCTTCTTCTTTTTTGTCTGCCGTTATGTCTCAACCTGCGGGCTCGCTTGATCAACTGGCTGTCAACACGATTCGAACCCTCAGCATGGATGCCGTGCAGGCGGCCAATTCCGGGCATCCCGGCGCGCCCATGGGGATGGCTCCCGTGGCGTTCGCACTGTGGCAGAAAGTGCTGAAGTTCGATCCCCAGCATCCCGACTGGTTGAATCGCGATCGGTTTGTCCTCAGCGCGGGGCATGCCAGCATGCTGATTTATTCGCTGCTGCACCTGGCCCAGGTGAAGCAGGTGGGGGGGAATTCGAAGCCGGGTGAGCTGGCGGTCTCCCTGGACGACATCAAGCAATTCCGGCAATTGGGCAGCCGCACTCCGGGTCATCCCGAATCGCACCTCACCAGCGGCGTGGAGACAACCACGGGGCCGTTGGGGCAGGGGGTGGCGAACAGCGTGGGGATGGCGATCGCGGCCCGCTGGTTTGCAGCCCGCTACAACCGTCCCGGCCATGACCTGTTCGATTACAAGGTCTATGCCCTGTGCGGTGACGGCTGCCTGATGGAGGGAATCTCGGCCGAAGCGGCATCGCTCGCCGGTCACCTCAAGCTGTCAAATCTGTGCTGGATCTATGACAGCAACCGGATCACCATCGAGGGACACACCGACCTGGCCTTCACCGAAGATGTCAAGACCCGGTTTGAGGGGCATGGCTGGCAGGTTCTGAATGTGGAAGACGCCAATGACATGACCGCCGTCGAATTGGCCCTGCGGAAGTTCCAGTCGACCACCGATCGGCCGACGCTGATCATCGTCACCAGTCATATTGCGTTCGGTTCGCCCAACAAGCAGGATACGCATTCCGCCCACGGAGAGCCCCTGGGCGATGAGGAAATCCGGTTGACCAAGAAAGCCTACGGTTGGCCGGACGATGCGAAGTTTCTGGTTCCCGCCGAAGTGCTGAAGCACATCGCCTCGGGATTGGGAAGCCGGGGAGCGAAGCAGTTCTCGGAGTGGTCGCAGACTTTCGCCGCCTACAGCGCCGCGCACCCCGAGTTGGCCCGCGAGCTGGATCAGATTCATCGCCGGGAATTGCCGGCGGGTTGGGATCAGGAGATTCCGCAATTTCCCGCCGATCCCAAGGGGAAGGCGACCCGTGACAGTTCGGGTCAGATCCTGAATGCCGTCGCCAGGCGGATCCCCTGGCTCATGGGCGGTGCGGCCGACCTGGCCCCATCCACCAAGACCAAGCTGGGGTTTGAGGGGGCGGGGGTGTTCCAGGCGGCGTCTCCCGGGGGCCGTAACCTGCACTTTGGCGTGCGTGAGCATGCGATGGGGGCGATCGTCAACGGGTTGGGCGTCTCGGGGCTCAGGTCGTATGGGGCGACGTTTCTGGTGTTCAGCGACTACATGCGAAACACCCTGCGCCTCGCCGCCATCATGGAGTTGCCCGTCATCTGGGTGTTCACCCACGATTCGATTGGCGTGGGCGAGGATGGTCCCACCCATCAACCCATCGAACACGTTCCCAGCCTGCGGGCCATTCCGGGCATGTACACGATCCGGCCCGCCGACGCGAATGAGGTGGCGGAAGCGTGGCGGTTTACCCTCGCCCAGACCCACCACCCCGTCGCGCTCATTCTGACCCGTCAGGCGGTTCCCACGTTGGATCGTTCCAGGTACGGATCGGCGCAGGGCCTGCACAAGGGGGCCTATGTCCTGGCCGATGCCGGCGGAACGCCCGACGTCATCCTGCTCGCAAGTGGCAGCGAGGTTTCGCTGGCTCTGGCCGCCCATGAAAACCTGGCGGCCTCGGGAGTGAAGTCGCGGGTGGTCTCGGTCCCCTCGTTCGAGATCTTCGAGCAGTACTGTGCCAGCCATCCCGGGTACCGGGAAGAAGTCCTTCCCCGACAGGTGCGGGCCCGGGTGGCCGTCGAGATGGCCGCGCCCCAGGGTTGGCACCGCTATGTGGGTTGTGACGGGGCGGTCGTGGCGATGAATGGCTTCGGCGCCTCGGCTCCCCTGAAGGATCTCCAGAAACACTTCGGTTTCACCACCGAGAACGTGGTGGCCATCGCCCAAGCACAAATCGCCCTGAACAGCCATGCCACTTCTCCCCGCTGAGACACTCACGCGATTCACCGAGTCCCTGTTCCTGGCCGCGGGGGTCTCTCCCGGTGAGTCGCAGATCCTCGCGTCGAGCCTGGTGGGGGCGAACCTGCGGGGCTACGACTCGCACGGCGTGATGCGTGTGCCGTTCTACATCGCCGCGATGCGGGACGGCCGGGTCCGGCCCGGGGTCCCTCTCAAGATCGAACGGGAAACTCCCGCCCTGCTGGTCTGTGATGCGGGTTGGGGGCTGGGCCAGGTTTTGGCCCGGGAGCTCGTCGACCGGTTGATCGCCAAGGCGTCTCTGGTCGGTGTGGCTGCGGGTTCGCTCTGCCAGGCGGCCCACATCGGTCGGGTAGGCGAATATGCCGAACAGGCCGCCGCCGCCGGAATGGCCGCCATCATCTGCGCCAACTCGCATGGTTCCGGGCAGCGGGTCGCCCCGGTGGGAGGAATTCGCGGCCGTCTGGGTACCAACCCCCTCAGCATTGGCATGCCCGGTGGAGAACACGGACCCTTCATCCTCGATTTCGGCACCAGTGCCACGGCCGAGGGGAAGGTCCGTGTGAAACGCATCGCTGGTGAAAACGTTCCCCTCGGTTGGATCCTTGATCCCGAAGGGAATCCCACGACCGATCCGAATCAGCTCTATGGCAATCCTCCCGGCTCCATCCTCCCGATGGGGGGCGATCAGGCCTACAAGGGATTCGGATTGGCATTCCTGATCGAACTGCTGGCCGGGGGATTGTCCGGAGGCAAATGCTCGCACCCAGACGCTCCGCCACCAGTCGGGAATGATGTGTTGTTCGTCATTCTCGATCCCCGACACCTGGGAGGGGAAGCGCACCTGCGGGAGCAGATCGGCATTCTCGAGCCGTTTGTGCGCAACACGCCCCGGAAGGCTGGCGTCGACCGGGTGATTCTGCCGGGCGATCCCGAGCGAGAATTGCTCGCCCGCCGTCAACGGGAGGGGGTTCCTCTCGATGAGGGGAACTGGCAGGAATTGGTCAAGCTCGCAGGGCAATTGCAGGTGGCTGTCCCGGCCGGGGTGGTCTGACACAGTCCCGTTTCCACGAACATACCCCCGTCGCCGGCAGCGGCTGATGAGGGTCCGCCACGTATCGCAGAGGCATGTCTTGATGAGTCGCATCAGCTTCTCGACACTGGCCTGCCCCGATTGGAGTTGGACACAAACCGCGGAAGGTGCCGCCCGATACGGTTACGACGGCGTGGAAGTGCGGATGGTTGCGGGAGACACCGACCTGCCGGCGCGGCCCGAGTTCGCGCCGGGATGCCGAGCCACCAGCCGGCGGATCTTCAACGACCTCGGGCTGCAAATCTGCGGCTTGGCCTCGTCGGTCCGCTTCGATGATCCCGATCCCATGACGCGGGCCGCACAGCTGGATCTTGGACGGCGCTACGTCGAGCTGGCGGCCGAGTTGGGTGCCGGTTTCGTCCGTGTGTTTGGCGATGTCCTGCCAGAGGGAATCACGGCCCAAACCGAGGGGCAGGTGCTGGGCCCGATGGCCGAGGGCTTGAATCGGCTGGGCGAATTCGCGCGGCAGACCACAACCGACGTGCGGATCGTGCTGGAAACCCACGGAGACTTCTCCGAGACACGGCTGCTCTCCCGTCTGTTCGACCGGGTGGTGGATCCCGGAGTGGGAATTCTCTGGGACACCCATCATCCCTGGCGGTTTCATGGCGAATCTCTGGACGAGACCGCCCGACGCGTCGTCACCCGCACCTGGCACACACATTGGAAAGATTCGGTGACTTCGTCCCCGGCCACCCCCGAACCCGATGCGGCTGGACGCGAGGCGGCGGCCCAGGCCCGTGCGTTGATGCGCGGGCATCGCGACGATGTGTCTTATGCCCTGTTCGGCACCGGCGAATTTCCGGCTCACGAGTGTCTGCGGACACTCCAGATGGCCGGTTACACGGGGTGGTACAGCCTCGAATGGGAAAAGGCCTGGCATCCCCACCTGGCCGGTCCCGACGAAGCCCTCCCGGGATTTCCCTCCACGATGCGGCGGTTGCTCGCGGCGATCTCGTGTTGATCAGCGCGTTCCCATGGACCCGATGCAATACCGGCGGCCGGTTCTGTGCCCAAAGGCGCTCCAGGTCTTGCCCCGGGTAAATCGACTGGGTCAATCAACCGGGGCCGAATCGAGGGGGCTCCCGGCACAGTCCCGTGGCGGGTGCCGCCTCTCGACTCCCATACATAAGATCGGATTTGCAAAACCTGGGCGATCGCAGTGTCCGAAGCGGGGTGCGGACGTCAATTGTGGGACTCAGTCGCCTGTCGGTAATACAAAAAGTCGGAATCATCGAGCTCCAGTCGGCTCAACGGCAGTGCGAGACGATGTGTCGATTGCTGAGGTTCGGGGCTGAAATGGGCTGAAATGGGCTGAAATGAGTTGTGGTCGAAGTACAGCGATGCCCCTCCGTGGCCGCCGGGGTCACCGCCGTTTCCAGTTTGACCCCGGGGCTGGCCCCCGCCCGTTCCTGACGGGGTGTCGCGCTGGATGGGGCAGCGGCGGCGACTCGCCTTCGGCAAGCCCAGTGCCACCGGAGATGACGAGGGGTGACAGCGTCGGGTGCTAACGAATGGAGCAATGCTGCGAAACATACAGATTGGGAGGCCTACAGGAGTCGAAACAGTTCGTCACGACGGGGATCGACTTTGTGTAGAGGAAAATATGTTTTTTATGTAAGGAGGTCGGCAATCCGATAGAATTTCTGGAGGTCCAGTCTCAGGAGTTTGGTGTTGCTCGGTCTCAGTCGTCCACCCAAGGTTCCCCAGAGTCCTGAAGCGATTCAGACCACTGCAGGCTGGATCCAGATTTCTCCTCCGCGCATGGTGTGGAGGGCGAATTGGGTCCTGCTGCGCCCGCCGCTGGTCGTGGCGGGGGTGTTGTTGGCGATCGCCGTCTTCAATCTCTGGAGATTCCGGCATAATCATCGGGAAATGGCATGGGCCAAATGTGAGCGGTTTTACGCGTCGGGCGACCATGTGCAGGCGGTTCGCGCCCTGCTGAATTTTGTCTCCGACTTTCCGACAGACTCGCGGATTACGCCGTGCCTGGTCCAGTGGTTGCAGGACCGGAGACTTCCCCTGGCGGAGGCCCGGTGGGCGCACATCGAACTCTTGCGTGTCGTCTATCGCGGAGATCCTTACGGCCGGCTCTCGGAGGAATTGATCAAATCGGCCGCCGACATCTGTGAAGAGATGGCAACGGTGGAGGCGGAGATGTTCTGGGAACAAACCGCCAACCTGTGTCTGGCCGAAATCCCGCAGCGGCGGCTCGACACTCCGGCGGTCCGCCTGGCCCTGGGCAAGGGTCACCGGTTCGGCCGTCAATTCGATGAGGCGGCCCGAAATTTTATCCGGGCCATTGATCTGGGCGATGTCGGAGTGGAGCCCGTCCTGGGGTTGTTGGACCTCGTTCGCACGGCGGCCCGTCCGCTGAGTGACGCGGTTGAAGCCGACGGGTGCGCCGTGTTGCTCTCTCTGGATCCCTCCAACTCGCGACGCGCTCCCAGAAAACTGCTGCTGCGGGATCTTCTGGTGCGGCGGTTGAGGCAGGGAGTCGCGCCGGCTTGGCAGGGGCTGGTGGAACTGTCCCGTCGCGAACTCGCTGAGGGGCGCTGGCAGCAGGCTGCGGAACTGGCCAATGCCGCCTGGGAGGCGGGGCCCACGCAACCCGAGGTTTGGGAACAGACTCTGCAGGTTCTGGCAGGGGAGGCGAACTCCCGGCGGCTGAGCGGCGATCTTGAGGGGGCCAACCAGGTGGTCGCGCGGGCCTTGGACGCCGCTCGGAAATCGGGTGTCGACGCTCCCGGGGATCCGCGGTTCCCGCTCTTTCAGGGACTGTTGCTGCTGCAGGGAAGTGATGTCACTCCCGCGGAGGAACCGTTCCGCGAGGCCGAACGCCGCGCCTGGAAAAAAAACCAGGACCTCGGTCTGACACGCGCCGAACGTCAGCGTGTCGTCCGACTGCAGTTGGAAAGCCGGGTGGGACTGGCAACCTGTCTGGTGATGCAACTGCGGAACGCCGATCCGGGTCGCGCCGGTACGATTTCCTACGAACTCGACTCTTTGCAGGCGCAATTCGATAAGCCCCAGTTGTTCGAATTCTCGCGTATCCTGGCGGGACAGCGTCTGCTGTTCTCGCGGCAGTGGCGTGCGGCGGCCTCGGAAATGGAGGTCATCGCCAAAACGACCGAATTGCCCAGCGTTCGGCGAATGGCGCACCTCTCGCAGGCCGAATGCCTGAGGCAGTTGGAGGACTGGCCGACTCTGCACAGGGTCGCCCGGGAAATGACCATGGAAGATCCTGGTTGGGATCGCAGTTGGGAACTGCTGGCGGAGGCCTGTCGGGCTTTGAAACTGGTTGACCAATTGCCGGCGATCGAGCGGCGGCGGATGGTCTGGAATCCCACCAGCGTCATCGGCCCAAAGATCGATGAGCAGTTGTCGCGGCCGTTCGCCAAACGGAAGTGGGGATTGATCGAGGCGGATCTGGCCCGGGTGACCTCTCAGTTTGGCTCGACCTGGCCGGGACTGGGACGCGAGCGGGCGCGGGTGATGGTCGCCCAGAAGAAGTGGATGGCGGCGGAATTCGTTCTGAATGAGAACGAGCAGGTCCGGCCCCGCGACGAAAACCTGCTCTGGCTGCGACTGGTTCTGGAGTTGCATCGTGAGGATCAGCCGAACCCGATCCGGATCCGGCGGGCCGTGGCGGCTCTCGAGCGGTTCCGGCTGGCCCGTGAGGATCTGCTGTTCGCTCCCTCTCTGGAGCGGCTGGATCCCGCGCCGTTCCGGCCAATTCTGGAAGGACGCTTCCCAACACAACCTTTTCCAGGAGTCGCGGTCGTCCGGGCGCTGCTGCACGAATTGGCTGGCTCCGATCCCCAGACAATCCAGCGACTGTTTGATGAAGGGTTGCAGGAGCCACAGGCCAGGGTCTTGGCCGGACAGAAGGCGTTGGAGTACGCCCTGCGTGTCGAAACCACTCCCCAGGTTCTGTCCGATTTCAACCTCGGACTTCTGACCGGGCTGCTGTCGCGGTTGCCCGGTCCCGAGGCCCGGTGCCGGGCGATTTCTCTCTGGCAGCACTGGGACCACAGGGGAACTCTTCCCGATGACGAGCGACAGCGGTTCGCGGAGACACTGCTGACCCACGGCGCGCCCCTCGAAGCGGTTTCTCAGTACCGCGTCCTGATCCAGACGGCGGGTCCGCTGCGGAACCAGAGGCGTCTGGAATTCCTCTTCGATGTGCTCGAGTATCCCATTCACCGTACGCATCCCGAGGTGGAACGGGAAGTGGAGCGTGTGCTTCAGGAAATGGAGACGGTTCAATCCGATCTCCCCGAGACCATTCTCGCCCGGGCCCGCCAGGAGATGCGCCTTGGCGATGAGGAGCAGGCGGTCCGTCAGGTTCTGACCCTGCCCGGACTGGGAGCGGACCGTCGCCCATCCGAGTTGTTGCGGTCATTCGCCTTCCTGGGGCGGGGCGATACTTTCCTGGACAGGCTGGGCGCGGGGAGTCCGGCCAACGCCCGCCAGAACCGCGAGGCC
>CAIOTJ010000254.1 GCA_903861195.1 uncultured Planctomycetaceae bacterium
AGTCACGTTTCTCCAAGATTGCGACGGAGTCAGTGGCTGTTCTCGCAAGTGACTCTTGTTGCACACACAGTGACACCTCGCGGAGAAAGAAAAAAGGTGTCAGGAACCTTATGTCAACAAAGGTTCCGGACACCTTTTCTGTGTTACATAACCGCTACAAATTCGCCGACCACTCGGAGATCCTGCGCCTCGTTCGCGGAGAGTGGAATGGCAGCATAGCCCCGATTGAGCGGCTGGAGTTCGATGGTCTCGTGTTGCCAGCCATCGGCGGTTGTCGTTTTTGTGGAGTGGTACCGCTTGACCGTGTAGAGTCCTCCTCCCTCCGCCTCCACCCGGGTATTCAACTGCACCAGCAACAACCGTCCCTCACGTGAGCCGGCGGGGCAGGGGCGGAAGAGGCACCAGGAACCGTGCGGAATTCGGGGCTCCATGGAATGGCCAATGACCTGCGCCACGTACATGCCCGGGCTCACCCGCTGGGTGGTGACCGTGACCCAGCCGATGGCTGCCGGACTTCCCTCTGGTCCCCAACTGCCAGCCGAGGCGGAAATGTCGTAGACCGGCACATGCGTCGTGTACTCGGCCGAGCGTTTGACCTTCGGCAGGATTCGGATCGTTGCCGGGGGAGGTGTCAGTGATGACCGGGAACTGGCGTTGTCGGTGACCTGAGATGGTGTTGCGTGCCAGATCCCGTTCCGGGTTTCAAACAGGACTGTGAAGTTCGTCCCGGGCAGCCCGGCATTTGGGCCGAACCACTGTCGCAGAAGCTCACTCAACCGATTCGTCGTCTCCCCTTTCGGTGCCGCCACATTGCAGGCGACTTTGACGAATTTGAATTTCCAGGTCCTGCCGTCGGGAAGTTCAACGTCCGTGACACCCAGGGGACGGCCTGGTACCTGGACTCTGTCGGGAAGAAACAGGATGGGACGCCCCTGGGCATGCGACACCTTCCCTTCGAAAACCGGCTCTCCGCCCACCCGCCGATCAAGCTGACGACTCTGCGAATACGCCGCGAGACGCCAGTCGACAATCTCTTCGGTCAATGCTTCCAGACTCGGCTTCCACTGGTCCTGACAGTCGATGGTGAGCCGAAACCTGTCACCCTCCCGGGTGAACCATCGTCTGCCGGCCTGCTGATCGAGCCAGCGATGAATTGGCCACTGGATCCACCAGTTGGCCCATTCGGTCGGGGTGGCGTGGGTGTGATCGACGGCATGGTGTTCACCCTCCAGATCGCGGCGTAACACCTCATGGTTTTGCAGATACCGACGACAGGCGCGGCACAGGCTGCCCAAATCGATTCCCCGGTGGAGCGCACCCTCGTCGAGCAGAACGCGCAAGACAACCATTTTGTACGATTTTGTCAGGCTGGTCGTTTCGAGCATGCGGAGCCAATCGGAGAATTGGTCGACAATCGCCTGCTCGCTGGCGGACAGATCCCCCTCGTGGGCGGCGAACGCGAACCAGTGGCCCTGTTCGACGGCGATTGTTCTGGGCAGGTAGCCTCTGCGGAAAACCTCCACCAGGGTGGGCCGTCGACCGAGTTCGTCGCGAAGAGCACGATAGCCTTCAATGCCCGCGTTCCGGCCCTGGGGCAGAAACTGACCGAGCATGTCTTTCGCGGCGAGTTCCACGTCGAGCAGGCAACCCTGGGGCAGTTCGGGTCTGCCACCCCGCAGCCACTCCCGGAGTGTGCGCCAGTTCGCCGGGTTCCCCCGCAGCGACAACAGGTGGATCAGCCTTTGGGCGAACATGCGGTGATTGCCGACGAAGTCGATGACCACGAGCCTCGACTTTCCGTCGGCGGCCCGCAGGCCCCGGCCCAACTGCTGCAGGAAGATGACTTTGGATTCCGTGGGGCGCAGCATCACCACGCCATCCACGGCGGGGATGTCGAGCCCTTCGTTGAACATGTCGACAACGCACAAGGCCTGGAGGGCCCCCGAGCGCAGTTGCTGCAGCGATTCGCTGTAGTTGTCGCCGCCGCGACCCGAAAAGACGGCCGCGGCCGTGATTCCCTGGGCCTTCAGCCAGTCCCGGGTAAAGACCGCGTGGCGACGTGAGCAGCAAAAGACCAGCCGCCGTTGCGCGGGATGCGCCTGCATCGCCGACCACAGTCGGTCCATACGCTCACTGCGAATGACCCGGGCTTCGAGTTCGACGGGATCGAACCGGCCGTTGCGCCACGGAATCTGGCGAAAGTCGACGGTGTCTTTGATGCCGATGTAATGAAACGGAACCAGCGACTCGTCGGCGATGCCGTCGCCGATGGTGGCGTGATAGGCGAGGTTGTCATCGAAGATCGAGGCGACATCAACCCCATCCGTCCGTTCGGGCGTCGCCGTCAGGCCGAGAACGAAGTCCCCCCGGATCCTGGCGAGCACGCGGCGATAACTCGGCGCATGAGCATGGTGGACCTCGTCCATGATCACATAATCGAAGTGCTCTTGTGCCAGCCGGTCCAGTCCCTCGGGACGGGAGAGCTTCTGCACGGAAGCGATCACCAGATCGCCACGGAGTTCACTGCGTTGGGCCAGGTACCACGCCGTGAGCCCCTCACCAAACAGTGGGTCCAGCACCCGCGAGAGTGCGCCCTCGGCCTGAGCCAGGATGTGCGTGCGATGGGCAATGACGAGGACCCGCGGCCGCCGGCCCAGGTTCTTTCCCACCTGGCGGGCGTCGAAAGCGGCCAGCCAGGTTTTGCCCATGCCGGTGGCGACCGCCACCAGCGCCCGGGAGTAACCTGCGGCCCGGAGTGTTTGCAATTCGGCCAGGGCCGCGGTCTGCCACGGCCGGGGAACCAGCGATGGTTCACGTTCGTCCTGGAATTCAGGCTCGAAGTGGGTTTGCCTGTATTGCCGGGCCGTCTGAGTGTAGCTCTCCACCAGTTCCGGTGTGAGCGGTGAGGCGATCTGCCAGAGTGACTCGAATCCCGCGGCGACCTGTGCATCGGTTTCCGGGGCGGAGAGACGCGTCGACAGCAGATTCCATTCGATTCCGGTCTGTAAGGCGGGTCTCGAGAGATTGCTGCTGCCCACGGCGATGAAACCGTTCCGGTCATCGGCAATGCGCCATGCTTTGGGATGGAACGATTCGGGCGCGGAGGGAAGTTTGGCGATTTCGACCAGCCTGACGGACAGCGACTCAGCGGCGGAGTCTTCGAGAGTCAGATCGCACCAGCCCAGCAGACGACGGAGCGCGCGCGGGTCGGAGATGTAGAGGTAATCGCTGATCAGAATCCGGATTCTCGCCTGATTGCGAATCGCTTCGAACAGACTCTCCTCGATGACATCGAGGCCGGAGAGTTGGACGAATGACGAGAGCAGATCCACACACCGAGCCCCCGCGATGCGCCACGACAGATGGCCCCACAACGGCGAGTCGGGGTACCCGATGCTCAAGGTGGGTTCATTGGAGTCGTTGGGATTGGCTTCCCTAAGGTAATTTCCCCTGGAGGGAATGACATGTCGCACACCTCCCCGGGGATCGGCCATGTCACCCTGGTACCGGGGAATGACATGAATGTGGACATGGGGAACGGTCTGTCCCGCGGCGTCACCGGAATTGAAACCCACGTTGTAGCCGTCGGGCCGGGGATCAAGCCGCCGGTCGAGCGTCGATTTGACAAGATTGACGAGCTCCATCAAAGCGGTCTGCTCCGCAGCCGACGCGTCGAACCAGGTGGCCACCAGGCGCTTGGTGATGACGAGCGTATGCCCCGGAGAAACGGGGTATCGGTCGAAGATGGCGAAAGCCAGCGCATTGGAGACGATCCATTCCGCAGGGCTCAATTGCAGAAATGGAGAAGTCATCCGTCGAGAATCCCGTAACGTCACCGCTCAAGCAGGCACACAAACTGTCCAGCGTTTGGGCCCAAGGTACCGCCTCGCGCGGTCGGACTCAATGAGGTGACCAGGGAAACGGAGGTCTTCAGAGAGTGGCCTGCTGTGCCGAATCCAGGGCCCCATTCCGGCTGGGCCAGGTTTTCTGATGAATGTCACAAACCAATGTTGTCGGGATCGCAGTCCCCAAAATCCAAACGTCGGGAAGAGAGTCCGCGACGCCTTGTTGTTGAACCCTTCCACAACACCGCGCGAACTCGTCTCCCGCGTTACAGACCCGTTCTGGATGAGGTCTTGCCGTGGGATAGGCTTCCAGCCTGTCTGTGAAAAACTGGTTGTGATCCAACGGCACGACGAGCGGAAATTCCAGTCAATCCACAACCGTCCGGTTTTTGACTGACAGACCTGGAGGTCTGTCACCACGGCACGTCCGTGGGACAGGCTTTCAGCCTGTCTGTAGAAACTGGTTGTGATCCAACGGCACGACGAGCGGAAATTCCAGTCAATCCACAACCGTCCGGTTTTTGACTGACAGACCTGGAGGTCTGTCGCCACGGCACGTCCGTGGGATAGGCTTCCAGCCTGTCCGTCAAATTGAATGTGTGAGGGTGGTGGGGGCCGGCCTGCGGCCGAGAGAGAAGAGCAGGAGAACAGGAGAGCAGCCAAACAGCAGGGCGCGCAGCCAGGCGGGCTTGAAATGAGCTTGGCCAGAATGCATCTGGATGGGCCGAACAAAAAAATCCTGGGGATCTGAAGATGGTGCATCCCTATGCCATGAATAGACTTGCGTAGTGGCTCTCTGGTGCCTGATCACCTTATGTGAACAAAAAAATTGCTTTTGATCTTGCACAGACAGTGTCTACTGTTAATTTATGACCTGTTCGGATTGTCATACCTTCGTGGGAGCATCGCATGTCTCGTCACACTCGCCTGCTGCGGAAGCAGGCCCGGGCCCAGGCGGCCGCCCGGGGAGCAAGTCATCAGACGACCAATCAGCCGGCGGAAACCGCGTTTGGTTCCGGAGCGACCGCCGTTCTGGACCGGCTCTCGTCCGACCCGCATCGCGGCAGCCACGGCCTCAGTCTCGACGAACTGGAGCTGGGCGAGATGGATTTGGACAAGCTGGATCTGGATGCGGGGTGGGCCGGGATCGAAGAGGATGAGCCTGCGGTGGCAGACGAAGTCCAGGCGCGCGAGGCGCGTTCGCCAGACACCCGTCCCCCGCAACCAGCGTCCGACACCGGGGGCCGCGCGGCGGCGGGGCCGGTGGTGCCGCTGGCGAAAGCCTCGCGGCCGGAGGGGACGGTGGCCCCCCGGCGGGTCATTCCCGGGCGCGAGCCGGCGGTGGAGACTCCCCCCGAGCAGCGGCCGCAGCCGTTGAATGAGGGCTGGCTCTGGCGCGACAAGATTCGCATGGGGGACCTGGTGGTGCTGGTGGGGGACGAAGGCTCGGGGAAGACCCGCGTGCTGACCGACTGGATCGCCCGGGTGACTTCGGGCCGGGCGTTTCCCGGGGCCGACGATCCGTCTCACGCGCTCCCCCCCTCCGATGTGCTGGTCTTCAACTGCGTCGACGACTTCGCCTTCAGCGTGCTCGACCAGGTTGAGGTGCACGGCGGCGATCGCGACCGCGTGCTGCACGCCTCGACCCAACTGCTTGACTGGGGACACAGCCATGGCGAGTTTCCCGAAGGGGCCTGGCCACCCCCCGGCCTGGCCACCGACGAACTGCCCGAGCCGCGCGTCCGTCTGCACACCCAGGAGATCCTGCGGAAACTGGCCCACTTTTTGAAGCACCGGCCCAGCATCCGGATGGTGGTGATCGACCAGCTCAAGCAACACCTGCGGACCGACAGCGAACGGGTCTTCGAAGACCTGATCTTCGAACTGCAGGTGCTGGGCCGGCAGACCGACGCGGTCTTCGTGCTGACGCAACGCCCCGATGCCTTCCGCAACGCCACCGGCATCAAGCAGTACTTCAAGAGCGATTCGCTCACCGGCGTGGCCCGCAGTATCTGGCGGGTCGCCCAGCCGGAAGATCCGCAGCACGGCCACCGGGTGCTGCAGTGCCTCAAGCTGAACTACGGCTGTCACAATGCGGGCCGCGCCCCCTGGCGGCTCTGGCAGGAGACCGGCCAACCGCTGCGGTGGGAACAGGGGAACGGCCTGGAATTCCGGCTGGGGAAGCTCGACGCCAAAGACCGGCTGCTGTTCCACGCCAAGACGTTCATCTCGCTCTACCTGCGGATGTTCGGCGGGCTGGCCGATTTCGAGACGCTGCGAATCTGCGCCCGAAGAGAGGGAATTACCGGTTCGAAGCTGATGGAGGCGTCGTTGGTCTACGACTTCGGCTACGAGTTCGAAGGGAGCCCCGACGAAGAACGGGGAGTGCGCAAGGTGGTTGGTGAATGGGCCGAGATCCGCAAACGCCAGGCGATTCCCGAACCGGAGCGCCCGCCGGTGATTGGTCCCCCGCTTCCCAAACAGCGGCGGAAGAAACCGGCCCCCCTCGCGGCACAGCCGTTGAATGTCCGGCCAGTTGTTCCCGCGGCGGCTCCGCCGGCCAATCCCGTGGTGAACCCGGCGGGCAACTCAGCGGCCAGCCCGGTCGCGGCCCCCCGGCCCACGCCGGAACAACATCTCGAATCGCTGCGCGCCCGGGTCGCCCGAGGGGAAGCCCGGCTCAAAGAGTTTGACCTGCAGGGATTCCGCTTTATTAAACCAAATCTCGCCACCTGTCATTTGCTGCTGACTCTGGAGGCGGAATTGGGTTCCGAAGAGCAGGTGCTGGCGTTCCTGCACGAAGGGTTGACCGACTCGGACCGCTACTCAACAGACGAAATCACCACCTGCCTCGTCGAATACCGCCGGTTGCTGCAGATTGGGAAGCAAATTGCGGCGGAGACCGTGGGATAGGCTTCCAGCCTGTCCGTAAAAAACTCGGTCTGATCCAACGGCACAACGCGTGCAAATTCCGATCAATTCACCGCCGTCTGGTTTGGGACTGACAGACCTGGAGGTCCGTCACCACGGCACGTCCGTGGGATAGGCTTCCAGCCTGTCCGTGAAAAAACTCGAGCTGATCCAACGGCACGACGCGTGCAAATTCGGATCAATTCACCGCCGTCCGGTTTTGGACTGACAGACCTGGAGC
>CAIOTJ010000255.1 GCA_903861195.1 uncultured Planctomycetaceae bacterium
CGTCGAGCTTGTCGTGGCTGTCCCACGGCTGCACATCCCCGTGGAAGATCTGCACGAAACGAACGCCGCGTTCGACCAGCCGGCGGGCGATCAGCAATTGCCGGCCATGCAGCGTGTCGCCATAGAGTTCGCGGATGTGCTAGGGTTCCTGGGCGATGTCGAACGCCTCGCCAGCCGAGTCCTGCATGCGGTAAGCCAGCTCGAACGATTCGATTCGCGCCTCGAGTGCGGCATCTTCGATGCGGGAGGCCTGGTGCCGGCGGTTCATCCGCGACAACAGGTCGAGCTGCCGGCGCTGGTCACCGCGGGTCGAGCCGGTGCTGCGGATGTTCTCGAGCAGTTCCTCCACCTTCGTTTTGCGGGTGTCGATGTAGGTTCCCTGGTAGATGCCGGGCAGGAACGACGACCGCCAATTCGAGACATCGGCCACGGGCAGTCCCGGACACATCGCGACATAGCCGGGGAGATTTTCATTCTCGGTCCCCAGACCATAGGTCAGCCAAGAACCCATGCTGGGGCGGCTGAGCCGCTCGTCGCCGGTGTTCATCAACCGCATCGACTGCTCATGGTTGGGGGTGTTGGCGTGCATCGAACGGATGAAGCAGATGTCATCCACGTGCTGGGCGGTGCGGGAGAAAATCTCGCTCACCTCCAACCCCGATTGCCCGTACTTGTCGAACCGGAAGGGAGACGGCAGCGCTCCCCCGGTGTGCCGTTCGGTGGTCAGATTGCCGGCCGGCAGCTGCTGTCCGTCGTATTTCTTCAGCAGCGGCTTGGGATCGAAGGTGTCGACCTGCGAGGGGCCCCCGTTGAGGTAGACATGGATGACATGCTTGGCCTGGGCGGGAAACTGTGACCCGCGGGCCGCCAGGGGAGAGGCTCCCCGGACGGGAGCCAGCAGCCCTTCATCGGCCAGCAGTCCGGCCAGGCCCAGCATTCCCAGCCCGGTCCCCATGCGGGAGAGGTAGTCGCGACGTGAGAGAAACAAGGCAAAACCTCGCGGCAAAAAGAGGACTGACCGGGAGCGGATGAAGAGCAGGTTGGGCGGAGTGAAGTCAGCGGTGCTGAGCGGTGGACCGGTCAGTCCACAAACTGCAATTCGCTCGACAGCAACAGCACCTGGGCCAGTTGTTCCCAGCGCTCCAGCGGAGTCTCGGGAGCGGTTCCTTCCCCAGCGGCGGGGGCCGCGATGAATTGCACCGCGTCCTGCCTTTCCTCCGCCGAGGGGGGACGCTGGAAGACCTGCTCGTACAGCCAGGTGATCCGCTCGCCGTGGCTGGCGAGACCCTGCCGCTCGAGGCGGGCCACCAGCGAGCGACACTGCTCGAAGACAAATGGCGAGTTCAGGCCAAACAGGGCCTGTTGGGGAACCGTGGTCTGGGGCCGACGTTCGGCCGACGAATCGGGACTGGCGAAGTCGAAGGCCCGATAAAACCCCGGAACATTCTGGCGGTCGATCAGCCCGTAGACCGTGCGACGGGCTTCGGCCGGACTGCCTGCGGCGTCGACGGGACGTCCCCCCTGTTGGCACGAGAGACGTCCCGAAATCTGCAGCAGCGTGTCGCGCATCGATTCGAGGTCGAGCCGGCGGCGATTCATCCGCCAGAGGAGATGATTTTCGGGATCGACCTGCCGACAGTGGGGACGGTCGTCGCTGGCCTGGCAGTAGGTGCTCGACAGCACGATCTCGCGATGCAGGCTCTTGAGAGACCAGTTCTGCGCGATCAGACGGTGGGCCAGCTCGTCCAGCAGGGCCAATTGGCGGGGTGCGGGGGTCCGGCTGCCGAAGTCGCTGGGGCTGCCCACGAGCGGTTCCCCGAAGTGATGCATCCAGAGACGGTTGACGATGACCCGGCCCGCGAGTGGATTGTCGGCCGAGGTGATCGCGTCGGCGAGATTGAGCCGCCCGCTTCCCTGAAGGAAGGGGGCGGGGGCCGCGGGAGACAGGACTTCGAGGAACCGGCGTTCGACCGCCGGTCCGGGGCGGGACGGATTGCCCCGCAGGAAGATGCGGGGGGAATGCAGTTCGGGGCTGTCGACCAGCACCATCGCCCGGGCGGGGGCGGCCGGCGATTTGACCGCCACCACATCGAGCTCATTCACCTTGCCGCCAAACGAATCGGTTTCCATGCGCGACATGTAGCGGCGGGTCTGGGCGCGGGGGAACCAGCCCGGGCTGTCCCGCGCCACCAGCAACTCCAGCAGTTGCTGGTGCGGGGCGTCGGGAGCCGGGGGGGCGGGAGAATTCGGCGGGGCGTCGGCGGGGGGCTTCGAGCCGTCGTAGACCGACTTCAAGAGCTGGCCATAGCGGGTCGCGACCTCGGCCCGTGAGCGGGGAGGAGACTCGCGCAGAGCGGTCAGCACCAGGGGATTCAGTTGACCCGGTTCGCAGCCCGCAGGGTGTTGGGCCAGTTCATCGAGAACCCGCTCGCTGACACCGGCCTGGGCCAGTTCGGCATCCGGTTTCTCCAGCAGCGCCGACCAGGGGGCGAAGACGGGATCGTTCTGCCCCGCCCGTTGTTCCACCAACCGTCGCCAGCGGGCGACGATGGGAGGACGCAGATCCTCGGGGACCAATGACAGGAAGAAGATCGCGGTTTCCAGGGGATCGGCCGGGGTCGTGGCCACCCGGACCAGGTAATCGGTCACCCGGGTTCGGGCGGTTTCCAGGAGCAGGCTGTACTGGGTGTCGAGGAATTCCTGCACTCCCTTCTGGCGATTGGCCAGATCGGCTTCGAATTCCGGCCCTCCAGGAATCTGCCGGGGATCTTCAATCAAAGGGAGCTGCAGGGGAACTTCGCAGCTGGCGAAGACGCCATACAGGCCATAGTAGTCGGCCATGGAGACCGGGTCGTACTTGTGATCGTGACAACGGGCACACGAGACCGTCAGCCCCAGGAAACCGCGGGTGACCGTGTCGATGCGGTCGTCGATGACGTCATGAATGTTGTTGTCGAACATCCGTCCGAGTGTGAGCAGCCCCAGAGCGCCGAGCCGCCACGGTTCGACCGCGGGCACAATCTGGTCGGCCGCCAGTTGCTCACGGACGAACTGCGAGTAGGGAATGTCTTCGTTCAGTGCCCGAATGACGTAATCGCGGTAGGTATAGGCATAGGGGCGAATGCGGTTGTCGCCGTACATCAGGACGCCGTCTTTGGTGTCGGCATACCGGGCGACATCGAGCCAGTGTCGTCCCCAGCGTTCGCCATAGTGGGGCGAGGCCAGCAGGCGGTCGACCAGCCGGTCATAGGCATCGGGGGCGGAGTCGGCCAGGAACAGCGCGGTCTCGGCCGGAGTGGGGAACAGGCCGGTGAGATCCCAGGTGACCCGGCGCAGCAGGCTCTGTCGATCGGCACGGCGGGCGGGGGTTAATCCGGCCGCCTCCAGACGAGCCTGGACATGCAGGTCGAGTGTCGAGCGGGCCCAACCCGGGACCTGGATCGACGGGGGCGTCGTGGTGGCCAGCGGCTGGAAGGCCCACCACTGACGGGCCGCCTGCAGGTCGCGTGCGGCAGGGGGGAGGGGAGGGGTTTCGGGCAGGGGGGCTCCCTGTTCGACCCAGGCGACCAGATCGGCGATCTGGGGTGCGGTCAGTGCGGGTCCCTTGGGGGGCATCACTCGGTCCTGATGGCGAACAGCGGCGATCAGCAGGCTGCGATTGGGCTTGCCCGGGACGATGGCGGGGCCACTGTCGCCTCCTTTCAGCAGTCCGTCCCGTGTGTCGACA
Organism: uncultured Planctomycetaceae bacterium; assembly: GCA_903861195.1. GTDB lineage: Bacteria > Planctomycetota > Planctomycetia > Planctomycetales > Planctomycetaceae > UBA10511. Next base: position 3,728 of record CAIOTJ010000255.1, read on the forward strand.
CGAAGTCCTCCCTGGGGACTTGCGGTTTGCGAGGAGTGGCAGGCATGGCAGCGTTCCACCAGCAACGGGCGGATCTTTTGCTCGAAGAATTCCAGCCCGGCGGGTTCAACGGCCGAGACCGGGGCAGGACCCGTCGGGGGGGAAACGAGGAGGACGACGGACAGGAGCAGCCAGAGCCACCACTGGCCCGAGTGCCCGGAGGAGTGCGCGGTGGGCATGGAGAGAGTCAGCCGAAAGGGGCGAGAAAATCAACACGACTGAACCCCGTCGATCGTGACAGGGGGACGGGTCGATTGCAACCACGTGGTCCGAATGGCAGAAACCGGCAGTGGATGAGAGTTGACGGCTGTTCCCGGCGGATTAGAATAGAGACATCTCGCTCAAATGTTCTGCGAATTCGCGGATCGACGGAGTGGGAACCCACCTTGGGCAAACAGGCGTGCGGGCCGATTGTGGGCCTTGCGAAGGCAGTTGTAGCCGTGCCATCAGCCGTGTTTGCGTCCCGGAG
>CAIOTJ010000256.1 GCA_903861195.1 uncultured Planctomycetaceae bacterium
ATCGAGCTGCACTGGTCGAACTCCAGTCCGTTTGTTGTAACCCGCCGCCTCACCGCGACGCCATCATCGGCAGCGTGTGACTGGCCGGCACACTGGCCAGCCGGGCAATCAGTCGCGAAAACGCCGGCAGGGTCTGCTGGTCGCAGTACGCCTGCTCAAAGGCCTGCCGGGCCCGCTGGCCCAGTTCGCCCCGCCGTTCGGGGGCCGCGATCAATCCGCGCAGAAACTGCTCGGTCCCGTCGACATCGCCGTTCCGCAGGCTCACGCCGCAGCCAAACCGCGCAATCGCCTCGTCGATGTTGCTTCCCACGGGGCCAATCGACAGCACCGGCAGACCCGCCGCGAGGTTGCTGTGCAGCTTGCTGGGGCTCATCACCCCCTGGCTGGTTTCGCGCAGTGTGATCAACGCCACGTCGGCCTCCGCCAGCAGGGCCGGGGTCTCATTCTTCGGCACGTACGGCCGCACTTCCCACCCGGGCAATTCGGGCCGTCCCTGCTGCTGCTGCAGCCAGGGCCACCATTGGCCCCCGCCGACAAACCGGAAGATCACCGGCAAGTCGCGCAGCCGCTCGGCACACGCGAGCACCGTCTCGAATTCATGCCCCACCCCGGCATTCCCCTGGTACAGGACGACGAGGGGCCGCGACGGGTCGCGCTGCGAGCGGTCGGGAACCTGGCTGCCGGGAAAGAGCGCCAGCGGTTCCCAGTTGGGAATGATCTCGATGGGCAGTGTCTCGGTCCGGCCGTAGTTCGCTTGCAGCAGTTGCCGCATGGCGCCATCGAGACAGACGATCTGATCGACCGACCGGATGAGGGTGCCGTTAAAGGCCCGCAGCAGCCGGCTGGGCAGTCCCCCCTCGCGGATCATTCCCGCCCGCTCGGGAGCCTCGGGATAGCAGTCCATGTTCCACAGCACGACGCGCGATCCCCGGTGCAGCAGCCGATGCAGCAGGGCCGCCGCCACGATGAACGGCGGCGTGGTCAGCGAGATCACCACGTCCTGGCGGGGCAAGCGCAGCAGGGTCCACGCCGCCAGCAGGTAATAGGCGAGATAGTCGAGCAACCGCCCCAGCAACCGCGCTTTGCCAAACCGGGGTGTCCACAGGCGGCGGACATCGACCGGGGGAGCGGAGGAGGGGGGAGCGGTGATGTCGCCCGTCGTTCCCGTGACGGCGACCGGCTGGTAGCCCCCCCGGCTGGCGACGACGGTGACCGTGTGTCCTTCGCGGGCGAGATGCCGCGCGAGGGACGCCGCCAGCACCGCCGTCGGGGCGATGTCGGGCTCGTAAAACTGGTTGAGCAGTGTGATCCGCATGGGGAGAGACACGACGCAAGTCGCGCGAGAGACGTCAGGCGGCGCGGCGGATTCCCGCACGGGACCGTTCCGCGGCGACCATCTCCTCGAGGATGGAGGGGAGGTCGCGGGTGATCTGCCACTGGGGATAATGGGCCTGCAGTTTGCGCAGATCGCTGATGTAGCAGATGTGGTCGCCCAGCCGGTTCTCGGGGACGTAACTGTGGCGCAGCCGATGCCCGCTCAGCCGCGCGAGCAGGTCAATCACCTCGAGGATCGACGCCGAGTTCCGCCGGCCTCCTCCCAGGTTGTAGACCTCTCCCGGGCGGGGCTGCGAGGCGAACGCCTCGAACGCGGCAATCACGTCGGAGCTGTGGATCTGGTCGCGGACCTGTTTCCCCTGATAGCCGAAGATGCGGTACGGCTTGCCATGCACGGCGGCATGCACGATGTACGAGAGAAACCCATGCAGTTCGACTCCGGAATGGCCCGGGCCCGTCAGGCAGCCCCCGCGGAAGATGCCGGTCTTCAGCCCATACGAGCGGCCGTATTCCTGGGCCAGAATGTCTCCCGCGGTCTTCGACGCTCCAAACAGCGAATGCAACGACTGGTCAATGCGGCACTGCTCGTTGATGCCCCACCAGTTTTGCGACCGCAGGTAATCCCAACGGGTGTCGAGTTCGATGAGGGGGACCTCGTTGGGAGCGTCGCCATACACCTTGTTGGTGCTCATCTGGATGAACACCGCCTCGGGCGAGTACAGCCGCGTCGCCTCGAGCATGTGCAGGGTGCCGTTGGCGTTGACCTCGAAATCGAGCAGGGGAATCTCGCGGGCTTTGTCGTGCGAGGGCTGGGCCGCGCAGTGAATGACCCGGTCAAACGGACCCTCGGTCCGAAACAGCTCGAACACCGCCTCCTTGTCGCGCAGATCGATGGCCGCGGGACGAAACCGCCGGGTGGTCGCCTTCAGGCGCTCGAGGTTCCAGCGGGTGTCTCCCTGGGGACCAAAAAACTCGGCCCGCAGGTTGTTGTCGATGCCGAAGACCTCGGCCCCCGACGCATCGTAATGAGACACCGCTTCCGAGCCGATGAGTCCGCTCGATCCACTGACCAACACCTTCATGGTGCGCTTCCTTCCCTGGAACCAAACCCACAACGGGGGGGGACTATACCCGGGGAGGCAAACTGGGAAAAGAGGATTCCCCGGCGGCAGGGGGGTGGGGGCCCACGTCAGCTTTTGCAGCACTTGGTCGCTGAACACGATCGTCAATCGGAGAAACGGACCAATCCGTGGTAGTCTGGGATGCGTGGGGGGATTGGCAAAGCCCGTTTCTTGGGTCAGAGGCTCGGCATGGACGCCGAAGAAGATGCGTTGGAACGCCGGAAGATGCCGCTTTTGCAGGAGATCGCCGGCATCGAAGTGGAGCAGCAGCGTCGGCGCGGGGTGCTGAAACAGGTGCCGCATTTCAGTGAAATCGAAGACGCCGGACAGAAGCTGGGACGGTTCCTCAGCCGCCTCACCCAGTCGCGTCTTGCCAATGAAGTTGCGGCCGGCCAGCAGGCCACTCGCCCCTGCCCGACCTGTGGACAGACTTGTCAGATCGAAGTCATCAAACGGACCGTGACCGGCATCGACGGTCCTGTCGAAATGATGGAACCCAAAGCTCATTGCGCGGCCTGTCGCCGGGATTTTTTTCCCTCAGCGTGAGGCGTTGGGGTTTGATAGCCGGCAGTGCACTCCGCGTTTGCTGGCAGCCGTGATCCATCTGGCGGGGGAGGTGCGCTCCTTTGAGCGTGCTCGTCTGATGATGGAATTGCTGATCGGGCACAGTCTCTCTGCAAAGACGATCGAGCGACTCACGCACCACGTTGGCCAGGAGTTGCAAGCGCGAAACGAGACCTCGAACTGGGAGCAAGAGGTCGTTGTCGTGTCGTGTGATGGCGGGCGGATCCGCACCCGCGCCGCCCACTCCGGACCAGGCGTCCATGAAGCGGCTTGGCGCGAGACGAAGAACGCGTCATTCGAACGCATGTGCGCGCCGGAGGTCGCCAAAACCGATCCGTGCGAGTCACTGCCAGACACCTTTCGCCGCGTGGCGCATGTGGCGAAAATCGCTGAGACAGAAGCGTTTTCCGGGATTTCCTCAGACGGAGACCGCGACATCGCGCCAGCCTATGCCGGACCAGAGCGAATTCTGCGCACCTGTGTGGCGACAATGGCAGACTCCGAGAACTTTGGAGTGCAGATGTCCCGCGAAGCCGAACGGCGACACTTCCATGAGGCCCGCCGTCGGGTGTTCATCGGAGATGGTCTGGCCTGGAACTGGTCCATCTGGCGTACGCACTTTGCAACCTTCACTCCGATCCTCGATTTCATCCATGCCATTCAGTACGTCTACACCGCTGCCGAGGCCTGGGAATCGGACGGTCCGTCTCGCTGGCAGAGGTACCAAGAATTGGCGGAAGCCATTTGGCAAGGCCGAGTCGATGACGTGATTGAGGCCCTGCGGCTGGAGTTGGTGACTCGGGGTTGGACCGATGAGAAAGACACCTCCGACACTGATCCGCGACGGGCCTTGATAGACGCCAAAAGGTATCTGACAAACAACCGAACCCGTATGGACTACGCACGATATCGACGCGAGGGCCTGCCGATCACAAGTTCACCAATGGAATCGCTGATCAAACAAATCAACCACCGAGTGAAGGGCACAGAGATGTTCTGGCTGCAACCGGAGGGTGCGGAGGCAATCCTGCAAATCCGAGCTGCCAGCCTCAGTGAGGATGGGCGGCTGGCGGACTACCTGCGTCGTCGTCCTGGTCACGCCTTTGTTCGTCGCTCCCGCCTGGCCTTGGCGTCATAAGCTGACGTGGGCCCGGGACGTGGGCGGGCGTGGGGCGGGCGCGATGCAGGTCGTGTTTATGAGGGTGAGTCCAATGCATGTCCCCATAGACATTCCCTTCAGGAATGAAGCGCCGTGTGGGGTCGCTGACCTGGGGTAGCCGGCGCTGCGCTTTGGCAACCCCAGGCTATGGTAGAAATCCCCTACAGGGATTGGCCGGTTGGACAGACAAACGTGTCAGGCTTGGTTTGCGGTCGTGACACGTTTTGTCGCTTTGGGACGTGGGCGGGCGTGGGGCGGGCGCGATGCAGGTCGTGTTTATGAGGGTGAGTCCAATGCCTGTCCCCATAGACATTCCCTTCAGGAATGAAGCGCCGTGTGGGGTCGCTGACCTGGGG
>CAIOTJ010000257.1 GCA_903861195.1 uncultured Planctomycetaceae bacterium
CGATGTAGCAAAGTCTATGCCGTCGGTCGACAGACGACTAGCACCAACACGCGGGAATTCTGGTTCAGACATTCCCTCCATCCGGCTGGCACCTGGAAGTCGACGCTTGGAGTTCGCCCGGGAACCCGAATAACCCGTTGAGTCGCCCCCCAATTTTCGATTGAAAGTGCCTTTGCGGAGACAGTCAGACGAGTGAAAACAAGCGGCAACCCCTCCCCGGTCCAGGAACACGAACCCCGGCGGTCTAGGCACCTCTCGGCGGTTCACCCGGCCGGCTGGGTGCCTGTCAAAATGGCAGCTGCGGGACTGGGGAGGGACGACTGACTCGATTTTCGTCATCATCCTCAAATTCTCTCCAATTCACCGAAAATTGAAAAACAGTCTTATTGGAAGATTGGGATTTGTCGATAAAGACGAAATTGAGTTGCCCCACTCCCCGTCGATTTCCGCGAGGCCCCTCATGCCCGAGACCCACACCATGTCGAGTCAGTCCAGGTCGCCTGCTGGTGGCAAACGAGATTGGGGATCTGAAGTACTCTGTTCTCCCTGGTTATGGGGGTCTGCCCTGACGGTGGGGTTTTACCAGGGCTTGTCACTGTTCCCCCAGTACTCCGAATTCTCTGACCGCTACTTTCGCAACCATTGGACGCTGAAGGCCGAAATGGCCTGTGCCTTTTTGGCAGTGGCGATTCTGTTGAGGAAGTTGGTTTCTCTGAGTCGCGATCGACAAGCCCTCTCGTCTGTCTCGTTGGGGGATCCGAATGCCGGCGACCAGGCGGTGAGCTTGGTGGAGCGGGCCGGGCAGTTGTCTGAGGCCGTTGTCAATTCGCACCCGAAACTCCTGGGGACGAGGTGGGTGCGGCGAATTCTGGATGTGTGCGACCACCTGCTGCAGCGCCGCTCGGCTGAGGGATTGGAAGATCACCTGCGGTACCGGGCGGATCTGGCGGTCGAGGGACTTTCGGGCAGTTATTCGCTCGTGCGCACCATCACCTGGGCGATTCCCATTCTCGGCTTTCTGGGAACCGTGATCGGGATCACGATGTCCCTCTCGAGCCTGAAATTCGACCCCAATCAGTTGGCCGACTCCTTCGAGCAGGCTCTGGTGGGCTTGGGGATCGCCTTCGACACCACGGCACTCGCTCTAACACTCTCTCTGGGACTGGTCTTCGCGACCTATCTTGTGGAACGGTCTGAAGGGCAGATTCTGACCGCCGTGGAGGAACTGGGGATGACCCGCCTGGCGCCGCTGTTCCCTGCCGCCGCCGCAGCGGTCAGTCCGCTGGCGGATGCCGAGCAGCAGGCCGCCGCGCACTTGCTGGAGCGGACCGAATCGCTCGTCAATTGGCAAACCGACCTGTGGTTGTCTGCCTTGGAGGGAATGCGCAATCGGTGGGTCGATCTGACCGACAAGCAGCATGTCCGTTTGGCCCAGAGTCTCGACGAGGGGATGCGGGCGAGTCTAGCCAGCCATGCCGAGCAATTGGAACAGTCTCGCGATGACTTCCTGGGGGGATTCCGGTCGGTGGCCGCCGAGTTGTCTTCGGTGGTGGCCGCTCTGAGAAACTCCGCCTCGATCTCCCAGGCACAATTCAGCGCCTCGGTAGACACCACGTGGCGCAAGCTCGAATCGCACCTCGAGACGATCCAGGACGATCAACGTCGATTTCTCACCGATTCGTCCAAGCTACTCAACGAGTCGTTCGCAGGTTGGCACACCGATCTGCGCCAGTCGTCCGAGGCTCTCCAGGGTCAATTGGCCGAGTTGCGGTCGCATGCGGAAATCCTGCGTTCGATTGCCTCCCAGACAGGCGAGCTGGAGACGTTGCAGGCCACGCTGACCCATAACCTGCAGACGGTGCGGGCGCTGGATGCCTTTGAGCAGACCATTCAGTCTCTGAACGCAGCCATTCACCTGCTGACGGCCCGCAGTCGCGGCCTGTCGGTCGCCGCCTGAGAGAATCCGGACTCCAGCACCGAAACCGATCCAGATCATGCGGCGCAACACCGGTTCCTCCAGTCAGACGATCTCGCTGTTCCCGTTTCTTGCAGTTCTGATCTGCATGATGGGGGCCCTCGTGCTGCTTCTGCTGGGACTGACATCGACGATGCGTCAACGTCTCAGCCGACCTGTGCTGGCGGCCATTCCAGCCCCCGCCGTCGAGCAGCCGGCAGACCGGGATGCTCCGCGTCCCCCGCCACCTCCCAGCCCTGGAGGCTTCGATGAAGAAACCGTCGTCTCCTTCCGGGTCCGGCAGGAGCAGGAACGTCAGTCCCGCTGGCAGGCGCTGATTCACCAATCCGCTTCGGAACGGGACGAGGTGCGGGCTGCCCTGCAGGCGAAACAGTCCGAGCTGTCGCAGCGTCAGGCCAGGTTGGATGAATTGAGCGTCCGTTTGAAGTCTCAGGCGGATCAATCGGTCACGGAGCAGGCCACGACGGAAATGCTCCAGGAACGCCAGAAACAGTCGGAACTGGAACTGGAATTCGTGACCCGGGAGATTGCCCTCACAGAACGCAAGCTGGAAGAGCTGAAGCAACAGCAATCGGCGGCCAGCAACGCCCATGCGATTCTGCCGTATGACGGACGCTCCGGAACCACGCGGCGCCCCATCTACATCGAGTGCACCGACAAGGGATACCGGTTTCTTCCGGAGAATGTGTTTGTGGGGCCCAACGAGCTGCGGGGGGCCACTCCCCATTCCAACGCGTTGGCGTTTGGCGCCAAGGCCCTGCTTCGGTACTGGACACTCCGAAATGTGCGTGATCCGGGCCATCATCCTCGCCCCTATCTGTTGTTGATTGTGCGTCCCGGCGGGGTGTTTGCCTACGATGCCGCGCGGCAGCTGCTGTCGCGACTGGAAAGCAGCTTTGGATACGAACTGGTGGAAGACGAGATCATTCTCCAGAAACTCCCCCCGGATCCTCACGCCGTCGCCCTGTTGAAGGAAGCGATCGCGCTGGCGAGCGAACCGCTCGGGGAACGCCCGCAATCCTCGCGAAACGACAGCCCGCGGGAGCGATTCGAAGACGGGCTTCCGGGACACTTGCCTGGTGCTGCAGACGAGGATGTGGGGCTGGGAGGTCGCGGCCGTGATGTGACACCGGAGTCGAAGGAGTCGGATCGCGAGCTCACGGGACGTGGTCCGGCGCCATCCCGGCCAAACACTCTGTCCGAGGGGGGAGCATCGAGAGCGGGAACCCCCGCACCGCCGTCAGGCGCAGCGCGGCCGCGAACAATCCGCGATCCACTTCCCAAGGCGCGGCCGGCCAGCCTGGGGGGAAGACCGGGCGGGTTGGAGGACGATCAGGATGTATCCCGGGGGTCGGGTTCGCAGGAGCTGATCGAAGAAGCGGCTCCCCCCCGCCGTCTCCCCAGCCAGAAGTCATCCCGCGGTGTGGGCTTACTCGATGAGGCCGCTGCCACCGCAGGCTCTCCGGGCGCTGGGGGCCAGGTGCCGGAGTTTGCGGGACAACGTGAGGTGGGGGCAAGCCTCCCGCATCTTCCCGAACAGATTCCCGTCGATGGCCCCGGGGTCGCTTCAGATGAAGTACCGGATCTGTCGCGGAATGCCCCCCCGGGACAGCAGGGAGATCGCCCTGCCGGCGGCTCTCAGCCCACCGGGCTGGAGAATCCGCCGACGAAGCCAGGGCCAGACCCCGGGGCTTCCGGGGCTCAGATTAAATCGCAGGAATTTCGGCAGGAACCCGGAAATCAGGAATTGCGTGGGCCACGGACCAACGAACGGTCCCCCATTCGGAAGCCAGGCGAGGGACCTGAATCGGCCGGTACCAGCGCGGCGGGCGAAGTGAACCTCATGCCGCCCCGGGGGACACACGGCGGTGGGGGGGCGCCCCGCAATCTCATCGCGCTGCAGCGCAAGATTCTCATTCGGGTGGAACAGGATCGAGTGTGGGTTGGCGAAGAGAACCCGATCGAGATTCCCGTGAAGAAGAACCAGAAGGCGGAACAATTGATCGCCCAGGTGACTTCCGCAATGCGGGAAGTGACGGAATCCTGGGGGCCCCCACCCGCCCGATTCTATTGGAATCCTGCGGTCCGGTTTGAGGTGACGCGCGAGGGGAATCCGGTTTACGAGCGCCTGCGGGGCGCCTTTGAACGCCAGAAAGTCAAATCGAGCATCGACTTCGTCGAATCCAATTCCCGTCAAGCCGCCCGGAGGACACCCTGATGCGTCGGCAGACACATGCCGCAGATCCCGGCTTCGGATCGGATTCGTTCCTGGACGTGTTGTCGAATGTCGTAGGCATCCTGATCATCCTGATCGTCATGGCGGGCATGCAGCTGAGTCGGACTCCGATTCTGCAGGGCACTGCGTCGGGTTCGCCCGAACAAGCGGATGCAAGCCAGTCGCCAGCGGTCGCAGTGGCGGAACTCTCGGAAGAATCGCTGGTGGCCGCAGACGAGGATCCGGCCGACAACCAAGATCCGTTTCCCGTCGCGGAAGAGATTCCAGACGATGTGGAGTCGGCCGTCCGGACCCTCACTGCCGAACGTGACGAACTGTTGAGGCAGCAGTCGGAAGTCGATCAACGGATGGAGGGGCTGGCGAACTCGGAGGGGCAGTTGGGAGGGGAATTGTCGCGCAGGAGCCAGGAAATGGGGACCCGGACGACCCGAATTACGGCCGAGCGGCGGCAATTCCGGAAAATCCAGGATGAGGTGGCGGGCCAGCGACGCAGGCTCACGGCGATCCTTGCAGAATTCGAGACCGCCGAACAGGAGGCCCCGAACGTCAACACCATTCGACACCGCCTGGCACCCGTCAGCCAGGAGGTGACGGGGGAGGAACTCCACTTCCGTCTCGCCGGAGGGCGGGTCAGCATCGTTCCGCTTCAGGAGTTGTTGGAGAGGGTCAAGCAGCAGGTTGAGAGGCGTCGTGAGCTCGCGGCGACCCGGGGGGGATACAAGGGGACCGTCGGGCCCATTGACGGATATTCTCTCGAATTCGTGATCGAGGTGCGCCGTATGTCTCCGCAGGAAGAGCGGACGCATGGCCTGCGCGAGGGGTACTCTCTCGAATTGTCACGCTGTGTCGTCATTCCCGACCCGTCGCTCCAGGGGGAGACCGTCGAGGAAGCACTGCGTCGGGGTTCGCGTTTCGCCATGGCGTTGCGGACGGCATCGAGCGGTGCGGCACTCACGTTCTGGACTTATCCCGACAGTTTCGCGGTGTATCGGCAATTGTCCGAGGCAGCCCATGCCGAGGGATTCCTCGTCGCCGCGCGTCCTATGCCATTCGGCCAGAACATCATTGGGGATCGAAGGCTTGGAACTCGTTCCGCCGCTCAGTAGCGAACCAATGTTCGGCTGAATCCAGTTCCTGCCGGACAGCGATAGGCCGGGGTGATGCGGTCAGTGCGACGGGAGGCTGGCCAGTTCCCCATAGGCAAGCTGCCCGTGAAGCAGGGTTGCGACCACGTTCAAGCCCTGTCCCGGAGTTGCATCGCCGGACATTCCCGACCGGAACAAAAAGAGATTGGCGAGGTCGCCCGACATCAGGCGATACTCGGGAAACCCCAGCAGTCGACAGGGATTGCGGCAGGCCATGTCGATGGCCTGCGCGAGTGTGCAGGCCCCCATCTCAGCAGCCCGGGCGACACAAACCTCTGTGGTGGCGCTGGAGCCGGCGAGGATCTGCTCCTGACCGGCCACCACAATTTTGCCAGAGGCCAGCACATCGACCCGTCCCGCGGAATGGGTGTATTGCCCGGGGGCGCAGCCTGCCCATCCGGAGGCGTCGCAGGTAATGATTGTCGAATGCCAACCCTTGGACGCCACAATGGCTCGGACCACAGCCGGGGGGAGGTGGTGTCCATCGGTGATCACACTGGCGGACAACCGGGGGTCTCCCAGTTGATCCCACACGTAATTGGGGTGGCGGGGAAGTTGCAGGTGGCAACCGTTTCCGAGGTGAGTGCTCAGTCTGGCTCCCTGTGCGACCGCCGCTGCGATTTCCGCCGTGGTCGCAGCCGTATGCCCAATCGAGATGGTGACCCCGGCCGCGACCGCGCGACCAATGAAATCCAGCGCTCCGGGAATTTCGGGTGCGATCGTGACGAGTCGAATCCGTCCTCCCGAGGCGGCCTGCAGTTCGGAAAACTCACCCCAGTCGGCCGTACGGATGTGCTCGCGCGGATGAGCGCCTCGGGGGCCATCCAGGGATGACAGCCAAGGGCCCTCCAGATGGCATCCCATGACCATGCGGTCTACTACGGGATCATTCCGGCAGGCCTCGGCGACAGCCCGGAATCCCTGGAGCAGGGCCGCGTGGGAGTTCGTGATCAACGTGGGCAAGATGCAGGTCACGCCGTGGGGCAGGAACTGTCGCACTGCCGTAGCGACCTCGGAAGAGGTCACCGTGGGACTGGAAAACCAGATCCCGCCGTAACCATTGACCTGGAGATCGAAGAGTCCCGGGGCGACCCAGGGCCAGTCCAGAAATGCCTGACCCGGCCAAGCCGGTTCCACGCTGGCAATCCGGCTCCCTCGCACCGTGATTTGGACCGGTTCCCCGGTTTCATAGCGACGGGCGCAAAACCGGAATGCGGCAATTTGTCTGTTCATCTCCGCTCCCGAGTTAAATGGGTTCCAACGCGAATCGTCCGCGGTTGGTCATCAGGAAGACAACAGGACCAGGTTGTCGACGTGGATGATCTCTTCATAGTGCACCTGTCCCAGGATCGACTCCAATTCATCGCTGCGGCGGCCGGCGATGCGCCGTGTGTCCTGCGAGTTGAAGTTTGAGAGTCCCCGGGCAATTTCGCGGCCCTGGGGATCAACCAGCATCAACAATTCCCCCTTGTGAAACTCTCCTTCGACGCTGATGACTCCGATCGGCAACAGCGACTTCCGTCGTTGGGAGATCGCCCGACACGCTCCTTCGTCCAGTCGCAGTTGACCACGAGGAGCGACCGAGTAGCCGATCCATCGCTTCCAGGCGGGAAGGTGCTCCCCCTGACCCAGGAACAGTGTGCCGACATTCTCTCCCCGCAGGATATGGCCCAGTACGCCCGATTGACCACCATTGGCGATGATGACGGATTCTCCCACCGCGGTGACCATCCGCGCCGCATCGAGCTTGCTTTGCATGCCTCCCGTTCCACGCCGGCTGCGGGTGGGCAGGGCCAGCGACTTGATGGTCTCATCCCAACGGTCCACCAGGGGAATCACCTGGCTGGTCGGGAGCGCTGGGTCCCCATCGTAGAGGCCGTCGATCACCGAGAGAATCACCAAAAGTGGGTCTTCGAGCAGATTGGCGACCAGGGCGGCCAGGCGATCGTTGTCGCCAAACTGGATTTCCTTGACGCTGACCGTGTCGTTTTCGTTAATGATGGGAATCGTGCGGTACTCGAACAGGGTTCGCAAGGTGTTGCGAACATTCAAGTACCGTCCCCGATGCCGGAAATCATTCGCTGTGAGCAGCAGTTGGGCCGCCCGCAGGCCGAACTTGTTCAGACAATCATCGTAACGCCGGATGAGATGTGCCTGTCCGACGGCGGCCGCCGCCTGGAGATGGGGGAGGTCGTCGGGGCGCCGCTCCAGGCCCAGAAGCCCGATCCCCGCACCGATGGCGCCACTGGAGACGAGCACCACCTGGCGGCCGGATTCCCGGATGAGGTGCATTTGTTCGGCGAGCGCGTCAAATCGGGCTTCGTCCAGCGTGTCATCCTCTCGGGAAAGCACGTTGGTTCCCACTTTGACCACAATGGTGCGGGCACGATCAACGACAGTCTGGCGAATGTCCTTCAGCGAATCGGTCATGATGGCAGATCTTAGAAAACTCGGCCGGATTGTGTCAGCAGCGCTTTAACGCCCGTTTTCCACCAGGGGGTCCCCTTCCGAAGTGGTCCCGGGAGATCCTCATGATCCTTCCAGCCGAGGCAAGGCACGACCGGGACGGTCCCAGGAACCGGGGGAGGGGACAGGGGGGGCGTCTGGTGAAATTTGGGTGGGTACTTCCGGGCCGCGGCGCGGCTCGCGGTGTTTCTGGATTCGCCCGGTTGGTTCCGCGTTGGCAACCGGCTATCATTCGAACTTGTCTGCCTGTCCCTGGGGACGCCGGGAGTCTGCGAGAGATGTCGGAGCTGAGACACGAGTGTGGCATTGTGGCGGTCTATCACTGGCTCGGCGACGAGGTCAGTCCTCTGGTCCCGGGGGGAGATCCGAATTCCGCCAGCCGCCTCGTCCCCCGGATGTTGATTGACATTCAGAACCGTGGCCAACTGGCTGCCGGGTTCACCACCTTCAATCAGGAGCGGAACCAGCTGATCGACACCCACAAAGAAGTGGGGTCCGTGGCGGAGGTGTTTCACCTCAACCGCCAGGAGGCGTACGAAAAGCTGATGCGGGAGTATGCGGGACATGCCGCGATTGGCCATGTGCGCTATGCGACTTGCGGCAAAGACGACCGCAGCTACGCCCAACCGTTTGAGCGACACCACATCGAGAAGGGCAAGTGGTTCAGTTTCGCCTTCAATGGACAGTTGGCCAATTATCCCGAGCTCCGGGACGAGATTCTTTCGCGGACTGAGTTCCACCTCGCCCGTGAGAACGACACGGAAATCCTGATGCATTCGATCTGCCTTGAGCTCAAGGGGGATCGCCATCCCGGGATCGTGGAGATGCTGCGGGATCTGAGCCAAAAGTTCGATGGGGCCTACAACATTGTTTTTCTGAACGCCGTGGGGGACATGTTTGTCGCCCGCGATCCACTGGGGATCCGGCCGCTGTGTTGGGCGAAAGAGGGGCCACTCTTCGCGGCGGCGAGCGAGAGTGTGGCGCTGTCCAATCTGGGATTCTCGGCCGAGAGTATCCAAAGTCTTCCGCCGGGACACGTCATCAGCATCCAGAACGGTGAGTTTCAGATCAGCCGCTTCGCTGAAACGCCGCGTCCGGCCCACTGCTTCTTCGAATGGATCTACTTCGCGAATGTGGCCAGTACTCTGGATGGGCGCAATGTGTACCTGTCCCGGGCGGCTCTGGGAAAGAAGCTGGCGTTGCGGGAGACGGTTCCGCTCGATTCCGAGACAATCGTGGTTCCGGTACCGGATACCGCCAAGGCGGCGGCCGCCGCGATGGCATTCGAGTTGGGATTGCCCTGTCTGGAAGGGCTGATGAGAAACCGCTATGTCGGGCGAACTTTCATCGAGGGCAAGAATCGGGCCGACAAAGCCCGCACGAAATACACCCCGGTTCCGGAGGTGATGCGGAACAAGCGGGTACTGCTGGTCGAAGACACGATTGTGCGGTCGACCACCATGCGGGCACTGATTCGTCAATTGAAGAGCCGGGGTGGTGCCCGGGAAGTGCATGTGCGGGTGGCTTGTCCCCCCATCGTTGCACCGTGCTTCTATGGCATCGATATGTCGACCGTCAAAGAGTTGTTCGCTCCGCGGTTCATGCCGGATGGGCGCTTGACTCCCGAGGTGGAGGAGGCCATGGCTCGAGAGTTGGGGGCCGACAGTCTCAAGTATCTCCGCATCGAAGATCTGGCGGAATGTGTCGACAAGCCGCCGGAGACCCTGTGCCAGGCGTGTGTGGACGGCAACTATCCCACCCCCGCCGGGACACGGCTGTATCAGCTCGCGATCGAGAATGATCGCTGTGGGGCCGAATCGACTGGACTGGAGCGGACCTACGATGTATCGGCGACCGTTCGCCCGGCTGCCTCAGCCTGCGATTCCGGCAATGCCGAGGCGGCCCCCTCCATCCCCGCCGTCACTGGGGGCGAGGCGAAAAGCCGGTGAGTGCGTGCGGGAGCGACCGGAGTGATGCGGGGCAGCACTCCGGCCCAGCCATGTGGAGAATGATTGAGAGCTGGAATCCAGAGGACGGCGTGGATGGTCGAGCACGAGTTGCAAATCCGGGTGCGTTACAGCGAAACCGACGCCATGGGGTTTCTGCATCACGCCAACTATTTCGTCTACTTTGAGTTGGGACGAACCGAGTTGCTCAGGGCCCAGGGGGGCAACTACCGGCAAATGGAGGAGTCTGGTCTGTTCATGGTGGTCGTCAGCCTCGAATGCAAATACAAGAAGCCGGCCCGCTATGACGACCTGTTGAGACTGCAAACCCGCATTCAGCGGGTTTCCGCCGCCAAGATCGTGCACGAGTATCGATTGTTTCGCGACCAGGAGTTGCTGTGTGTCGCTGAGAGCACCCTCGCCTGCATCGACCGCCTGGGGAACGTCCAGCGCATCCCCGACGCACTTCGTCCGCAGCCTGAAGGCAGCCAGGATTAGCGCAGTCCACGGCCCTCTCCAGCCGCGACTGCGGTAGTGGTCGTAGATTCTGTCTGGAGACGCGGCTGAATGATGTGGTAATCTGCGAACAGACACTTCCGGAGTTCCGAAAGAGATGGTCAGAAAAATGTCCATGCCTCCCCGATGCTCACTGTCGGCAATGCTGTTCCGTCACCGCCCACGGGAATTCGTCTGGCTCTTGGCTGTCGTTGCCAGTTTGCTGCCGGGGTGGGGCAGGGGGGAGGAGCCACCGACACCTCCTGAGAGTTTCCGCCCTGTCAACGTGCGGCCCGAGGGGGAAACCAAGCTGTCTGACGAGCAGGTCGAACAGCTGATCAGCGACCTTGACCATGCGGATTTCAAGGTTCGCGAAGAAGCGACGAAGAAACTGGCGGCGGCATCTTCGCTCGTGATTCCAGCCGTAGAGAAGGCCGCGAATGGAGACAATCTGGAAGTCGCCACCCGTTCCCTGCAGATTCTCAAGTTGCTGTACGAAGGGAAGGATGTAGACGCCCAGGCGGATGCGGCCATCGCGATCAAACGCCTGTGTGACTCCCCGAACAAATCGATCGCCAGGAGAGCCTCCACCATCCTGGATGGGAGTCGGGGACCGGAAACACCCGAGGGGGCCGGTCGGTTTCCCCCCGTTCGATGGAATGCGCGGGGATTGGTCCCCGGGGGCATGGCCCGGCAGGTCTCGGTCCAGAACGTCAACGGACAGGTTCAGGTCTCGGTTGTTGAGCCCGATCGCCGCATCGAGATCAGGCACAACAACCAGCGGCAGATTGTGGTGAAGATCACGCCGTCCAATCCGGACGCCCCGGGTAAAGGGGCCAGTGAGTCCAAGGCGCAGGATCTGCAGGAATTGCGGGAGCGGCATCCGGAAGCGGCCAAACTGTTCGAGGAGTATGCCGGTGACAATGCGCTGCCCGATCTGGGCGGTAATCTCTTTCCAGGAGGATTTCCTCCAGGATTTCCCCAGTTGCCGGGTCTCCGGGGACGCCGCGCAATCCCCAGGCCACCGGTCCAGCGCAGGTTGGAGGGGGGCATTCCCCGTCCGCCGCTTCCCGGCGAGTCGGTGGAATCTCTCGAGAAGACCCAAAAGCGATTGCGTGGTTTTGTCGAGCGACTCAGGCGGCTCTCTTCCGAGGAAACCATCGCGCCCCAGGAGATCCGTAAGTTGGCCGATGAATTGAAGGCCATCGAGGAGGAGGTCCAGGAATCGGCTGAAGACTTGCGGGAACTGGGCAGACCGTAGTGTGTCTTGTTCGAAATCGGAACCCCGTGTTCTCTCTCAAAACAGAAAGCCAGGTCATGCCGCGAATCCTCAACAAGGTGGCCATCGTCACGGGAGGTGCTGACGGAATTGGGCGGGCGACTTGCCAACGATTTGCCCGGGAGGGGGCATCCGTGGTGATTGCCGATATCAACGGTGAGTTGGGGGAGGCAACCGAGCGAGAGATTGTCGGTGCGGGGGGGCAGGCGCTGTTCATCGAAACGGATGTCGCCCAGGAACAGAGCGTCGAAGCGATGGTTCAGCGGGCTGTCCAACGGTTTGGGCGAATTGATTTTCTGGTGAACAATGCGGCCGTGTTTGTTCTCCGGGGAATTGATGCCACCGTCGAGGAATGGCGGCGGATCCTCGATGTGAATGTGGTTGGGGCTGCGTTGGTGGCCAAACATGTGGTTCCCCACATCAAGGCTGCCGGCGGGGGAGCCGTGGTCAACCTCGGCTCGATTTCGAGCTTCATCGCACAGCCTGAATTCGTGACCTACAACGCCACCAAGGCAGCTGTCGCCACCATGACCCGCTGCATGGCGCTCGATCTGGCTCCCTTCGGGATTCGGGTCAACGCGGTTTGTCCGGGAACCATCTGGACCCAGATCGTCGAACGTCTGACCCGCGAGAAGGGGATGGATCGGGCTGCCGCCGATGCCGATCCTGGCTGGGGGGGATCCTGCATGCTGAAGCGGATCGCCGACCCGACTGAGGTCGCCTCGGCCATCCTCTTCCTGGTTTCGGATGACGCGTCCTACGTCACTGGGGCCCATCTCATGGTGGATGGCGGTTACACCGCCGTGTGAGACGAGGTTTCGAGTCTCTGGCGAAGTCTGGCGTGAAAGGGGGGCCCAGGATGCGCGACACAGATTCTGATCCTGCCCTGATTGATGCCCTGAGAAAAGAACTGGTTGTTCGGGAGCGGCGGGCATTTGCGCGGGGGTTCTGGTGGGGGGGAGCTCTGGCGACTCTCCCGTTTTTCGGAATCGCCTTCAACGAAATCTGGTTGGATTCCAGACTGACCACTCAATGGATCCTCGGGGAGCGGATTCTTTACAGCCTGCTCGTGATTCTGGTGGGTGGGCCATTTGGCGTGTTGTTGTTCGGAATTGGGCCGGGATTCGGTTGCCTGATCTGGGCCAATCTGTTTCCCGAGTCGATCGTCGGACGGCCTTTTGCCGGCATGCTGCCGGAACGCCGATCCAACCCCTGACACACCCGCTGTTCCCATGACACCAGAGACCGTTCGAACGACCTCTGGGCGTTCGTGTCACCGGCCACTGTGGTTTTCCAGTTGAATTGACGAGGGCCGGTCGCCATGCTTTGAGACAGCGCTGGATGCCACCGTTGCGAGCCCAAACGTTCCGCAGGATTTGTCATGAGTCTGTTCCGCATCGTGCGTTCCGCAGCACCTTGGGTGCTGATGATGTCCCTTGGTTTTGAGCGGACCAGTCTTGGTCAGGAGAACGAGAGCCTCCCCAGGTCGGGGATGGCGTCTCGTGTTCCCTGGACTACCTCACGGCTTGTTGGTCGCCCATCCCCACCACTCCCCTATCAAGCCGTCAGAGTGTTTGACAAGGTGTCCCTCCTGGCTCCGTTGCATCTTCTGACGGAACCCTCGGGAACTGTCGGCTCTCCCGCGGGAAAGCCAGAGCGATTTTTCGTGGTGGAGCAGAAGGGGCGGATCGTATCGTTCCGCAATTCTGCCGAGGCCACTGAGACGGACGTGTTTGTCACGATCGACGACCACGACACCTACGGGATGACCTTCCATCCGAGCTATGCGGAAAACCGCTGGGTCTATGTCTTCAGCAATGGACCCCAGTCGGACCCCAAAGAGCGTCGCAACCGGATCACCCGGTTTACGGTCTGTGATCAACCCCCCTTCGATTGCGATCGCGATTCCGCTTTGATTGTGATCGAGTGGGATTCCAACGGACACAATGGCGGAGACCTGGCGTTTGGACCCGACGGAATGCTGTACATTTCCGCCGGAGATGGAACCACTGACTCGGATACCAACCTTACGGGACAGAAAATCTCGGACCTTGTTTCCGGAATGCTGCGCATCGATGTGGAGCACCCGGCGGCAGACCGGCCCTATTCGATTCCCCGTGACAATCCGTTCCTGAACATTCCCGGCGCTCGTGGCGAATTGTGGGCTTATGGGTTTCGCAATCCCTGGAGAATCCACTTCGATCCGGCTGGGCATCTTTGGTGTGGCGACATCGGGCAAGACCAATACGAGATGATTGAATTGGTCGAGCGGGGAGACAACTACGGGTGGAGCGTGTTTGAGGGGGGGCAACCGTTTTATTCCGAGCGGCAGCGTGGTCCCACACCAATCAAGACCCCGGCGATTGTTCACCCGCACTCGGAGGCCCGGTCTATTACAGGGGGAGTGACTTACCTGGGAACGAAGTTCCCGGATCTTCAGGGGGCCTACATTTATGGTGATTATGGGACCGGCAAGATCTGGGCGGCCCGGGCTCTCAAAGGGAAGATCACCGAGGTCCGCGAAATTGCCGACACGGCGTATCAGATTCTGGGCTTCGGAATCGACGCCCGGGGAGAGATCTACTTTGTGGATTATGGGGGCAAGGCGATTTACTCGCTGGAGGCGATTCCTCCCTCCCAGGTCTCCCCCGAGAGTTTTCCCCGCAAGCTGAGTGAGACGGGGCTGTTCACAGACATCGCGCGACATCAACTCCATCCCGGGGTCATCCCCTACTCGGTGAACTCGCCGCTCTGGTCAGATGGTGCGGACAAAGCCCGTTTTCTGGCATTGCCGCACGACGCCACAATCGAATTCACCGAGACAGGAGCGTGGAAATTCCCTGAGGGATCGGTGTTGGTGAAGAGCTTCTCACTTCCGACCGCGGGGGCGGAAGGTCCCGTCCATCGCTGGGTTGAGACGCGTGTGATGGTCATTCAGCAGAATGAATGGGTGGGGTACTCATACCGCTGGAATGACGAACAGACCGATGCGGACTTGGTGGAAGAATCCGGAACCGACCAGACCTTTGTGGTGGCCGATCTGGATGCGGAGGATGGTCAACGGCAGCAGGTATGGCATTACCCCAGTCGTGCGGAGTGCATGGTCTGCCACAGCCGTGCGGCGGGATATGTTCTGGGGTTGTCGACCGAGCAAATGAACCGAATTCATGATTACGAAGGGATTCGGGCGAATCAGTTGACCACCCTGGAACATCTGGGACTGTTCCGGGGAAAGGAGCAGGAGGCGGGGCGATTGCCCAAATCCGTAGCCGAACTGGAGCGGCTCACCGATCCGGCCGATCTCAACGCACCGATTGAGGCCCGGGTCCGGTCGTACCTGCATTCCAATTGTGCGCATTGCCATGTGGAAGCTGGCGGAGGGAATGCCGCGATGGAGCTGGGCTGGAAGACTCCCACCGACAAGTCCCGGATTGTCGATGTGGTCCCTCTGCACGATAAATTCCAGATTCCCGAGGCCCGATTGATCGCTCCCGGTGCCCCCGATTCTTCCGTGTTGCGCAAGCGGCTGACGCTGCGTGGAAGAGGGCAAATGCCCCCATTGGCCACGTCGCGGGTTGATCGTCAGGCTGTTGAGATGCTGGATGCGTGGATCCGGTCGCTGGCACCCTCAAGGTGAGGGGCAAGACGGCGTCCATTTCCTTGTTCCTTCAAAGACCTGCCGCATGCTGATCCACCATTCGATCCGCCCGATGTCGGGGCGCTTGATCCTGGCCCTCGCGGCCTTCTCGTCTGTCTGGGGCGGAATGGCCTCGGCCGATGACAAGGCTGTTGAAAATCTCTTGGTTCGTCCCGCGGAAGGGTATCTCGCTCCCAGGGGTTACGTCTGTTATCGCGCTGCGGGGGCGATCGGCGTGGATGGCCGGTTGGACGAGGGGGCCTGGAAGTCGGCGGCCTGGAGTCAGGAATTTGTCGACATTGAGGGGGCCGTCAAGCCACAACCGTCGTGGAAAACCCGGGTCAAGATGTTGTGGGATGACGAATACCTCTATATCGGAGCGGAGCTGGAAGAGCCGAATGTCTGGGGGACCTTGACCCGGCATGACGCCGTTATTTTTCAGGACAACGATTTCGAGGTGTTTATCGATCCCGATGGAGATGGACACAACTACGGCGAATTGGAAATCAATGTGTTGAACACCACCTGGGATCTGCGGCTGCCTAAGCCGTACAAGGACGGAGGCATGGCCGACGATGCCTGGGAGATTGAGGGGCTGAAGACCGCGACATTCTGCGACGGAACCGTCAATGATCCCAGCGATGCCGACCGCGCCTGGATGGTGGAGATGGCCATTCCTCTCCGTTCTCTGTCAAAACTGAAGGCGAAGGTCTCTGAGCAAGGGCTGATCCCGCGCGATGGAGAACAGTGGCGCATCAATTTTTCTCGGGTCGAGTGGGACGTTGAGAATCCCGAGGGAGAATACCGCAAGATTCCGGGGCGACCCGAACACAATTGGGTCTGGTCGCCGCAATACACGGTCAACATGCATCGTCCTGAGACGTGGGGCTACATCGAATTTCGCAACGCTCGCGGATCAGTGCGCAATGCGCGGGATGCCTTGGTCCGTAAAGATCCGTGGGGTCCAATTCGGTACCAGTTGACACGAATCTATTACGCCCAACAGGCTCACCGCCAACAGCATTCGGCCTATGCCACCGAGCTGACACAGCTGGAATTGACCCGGCTGGAAGACGAGTCCCTGGTTGGACCAATCGAATTGAAGAGTACCGCAGCCGGCTGGCAGGCTGTCGCGAAAGTGCGACTGGGAGATGGTCAGGAAACCGAGTGTCGGATCGACCATTCCAGCCGCTTTACGATTGGTCCTGATTGACGTTGTCGGGCTCAATCCAGCCAATGAATTTGTCTCTTGCCGGAGTTGTAAACCCATGACGTCGTCGTTGACCTGGTTGGGACATGCCACCTGGTTGCTGGAGACCGCTGGAATCAAGGTGCTCATTGACCCGTTTCTTGATGGGAATCCGGCAGCCAGTCAGAAAGCCGGGGATGTGGCAGCGGATTTTGTGTTGATCACGCATGGACATGGAGACCATATCGCCGATGCCGCGTCCATCGCTTCCCGGACGGGAGCGACGGTGATAGCGGCGTTTGAGATCTGTGAATGGCTGTCGGCCCGGGGCGTTGCCAAGACGCATCCCATGAATATCGGGGGGGCATTTCAGTTTCCATTCGGAAGGTTGCAGGTCACGATTGCCCACCACAGTTCGATGCTGCCCGATGGAGCCAACGGAGGTGCTCCCGTGGGGTACATCCTGACGCTCACAGAGGGCAAGCGGGTGTACTTTGCTGGAGATACCGGGGTCTTCCTCGATATGCAGCGACTGGGGCGAGAACCGATCGCGGTGGCGGTCCTGCCGATTGGTGACAACTTCACCATGGGGCCGGACGAGTCAATCGAGGCGATTCAATTGATTCGTCCGGAGATCGTGCTGCCCTCGCACTACAACACCTGGCCAGTGATCGCCCAGGATGCCGGCCGATGGGCGGAGCGGGTTCGTCACGAGACCGCGGCCCGTCCTGTCGTGCTGCAGCCCGGTGAGTCGTGGAGTTGGAATTGAACGGCGATTTCCGCCACTGTGATCTCTGCATCGCGGTCCCGCCGTCGTCCCCCCGAATCCTGTCGGCAAGCGAATCGGTTCGGGGGACCGTCGATCCAGTGGAGGTGGGGTGGGGCTGAAATGGCAGTTTTCCGGAGCCCATGGACAGTCCGCGCGATGGGCCAGTTCAGGAAGAGGAGGGGTGAGACGGGGTAAAAGTGCGCTGGGCGATCCATTCCTGGACGCCTGAGGCAGTCGGAGCAACTCACCGAAATTCGATCTGGAGTCATTTCGGCCGGTTTGTTACGTTCCCGACTCAAGTCCCGCGGATCCAGGAAGGATACAGACTCGTCATGGATGCATTTCGCCCCGTTTTCCGTGCTGTTTTCGCACTGAGCGTCGGCATTCACTGTCTTGCCAGCGCGTGTGTGGCCCAATCAGCCAAGCCAGCTTCGTCGAAGATTGGCGCGGCCGGCCAGCCTGCGGAGAAGAAGCCCACGGGGAACGCCGCGACGGGTAAGTCCTCGCCGCCGGGAACTGCCTCGAAAACGCCGACTGCTCCGAAGGGACCGGCCCTCAAAAAGGATCCGGTGCGACAGGCCCAGGGAACGGATGAGGATCTGGAAACAGGCGCGTCGGATGAGGCAGCCGCGACGGCGGACAACGCCCCGCCGGGCCGATTGCCGGCCCGTACCGCTGCACCCCGTGGCGGTAAATCGGCGGGAACTGGTGCCGAGCGTCTTCCCCGCCCCGAGGCGGAGCCGTTGCGCATTCAGAAGCTGAGTCCGGAATTGGAGCAGATTCTCCGCAACTGGGAGCAGCAGACCGCGAAGATCACCAAGCTGCAGGGAGATACCCGTTACCGGGAGTACGACAAGACCTTCTCGGTGGAATATCGAGGCGAAGGACGTTTCGCCTTCGAAGCCCCCGATCGCGGGAATTACGAACTGCGACCCGCAAAGATTGCGAAGGGAGATTCCAGCTCGGTCAA
Source organism: uncultured Planctomycetaceae bacterium (assembly GCA_903861195.1). GTDB lineage: Bacteria > Planctomycetota > Planctomycetia > Planctomycetales > Planctomycetaceae > UBA10511. The sequence goes on from CAIOTJ010000257.1 coordinate 18,108, forward strand.
GACGGATGACAAGCAGCCCTATGAATTGAAGCCGAAGGATGCCGAACGCTGGATCTGCACCGGAGCCGAGATCCTGCGGATCGATGAGACGCACAAGACCTACGAGGTGGTTCCCATTCCCGAGGAACGCCGGGGTGACCGCATCATCGAAGCCCCGTTACCCTTCCTGTTTGGAATGAAGGCCGAGCAAGCCAAGCAGCGGTACCAGATCGAACTGGTCAAAGACGCGGATCAGGAGATCGTGTTGAAACTGCGGCCCAACTGGTCGGGTGACGCGGCCAATTGGAGCCAGGCGACGGTGGTGATCCAGAAGACCAACTATTTGCCCCGCGAGGTGCGGCTGATCGCTCCCGGAGGCACATCCATGCGCATTCATTCATTCGAAAACATCAAGGTCAACAGCGACAACCTCTTCCGCAGCCTGTTTGGCGACGATCCGTTCAAGCCCAAGCTGAAGAATTACAAGGTGGTGAACAATGACCGGGGACCTGAGGATGCACCGGTGACGGCTGATCGCCCGGACACTTCTGGAAAGGTTCGCCCCTCTTCGGCCGAGACTCCCACGCCCACGAAGGGGGTTCGTCCTGCTGCTCCGAAGCCCTCCGGCGAAGCCAAGCGTCCACCCGCGGGCCGCTAAAGAGCTCATCTTGGTCAGCCTGCGGCTGAGAGCTCATCTGGTCAGCCTGCGGCTGAGAGCTCATCTGGTCAGCCTGCGGCTGAGAGCTC
>CAIOTJ010000258.1 GCA_903861195.1 uncultured Planctomycetaceae bacterium
ATGAGGTCGTCGCCCAGGCCAGACATGCGAAAAAGGTGGGAGAAGAGACCGCGACGAGCATGGCCGCCCGGTGCGGCAACCAGGGGAACTGTTTTGTGGCGGGCACTTGGGTGTTGGTCGCGCATGCTCCCGCGGAGCTGCAGAGCCTGGCCGACACAGTGGGCTGCACGATGGTCGGACCGGAGTCCACAGGGACGGCCGAGACCACGGCCCTCGCCCCGCTGCTGGCAGCCGGTGCTCTGGGGCTCTGGCTGGCCGACCGCCCAGCTCGACGCCAGCCACGGCGTTTTGTGCGGGGGAAACAGTCAATCCACCAACGCCGCCGGGGACGTGAGGCGTTGCTGGAGCCACAGGATGACCATGTCGGCTCGAGGTCTCCCGATCGGCTGGCTCGTGTCCCGCGTCGTGGGGGGGCGGCGGTCCGCAGGACGGAAACGGCACTGGCCACCGTTGCCGCGTTGCCGAGCGCGGCGGTACTCTGCGCACAAGTCGTTCCCCCTCACAGCGCCCTGTCGCGGGGGTGGGACCGGATCTGGAACCTTCCGGAGTCGTCGCGAGTGAGTGCGTCGGTGGCTTTGAACCCTTGGCAGAGGAGTTCTGCGGTGCAGGACATTGGTCGGGGTGCGCGGCGGACCGGCTTCGGCGCGGGACTTCGCAGGGGTGTGGCGACTGTGCTGGCGGTGGCGGCTCTGGCATGCTGGTTTGGGAAGTGCGGGACCAGTCCGTTTGCCCCGTCGGGTGACGCGGTCAGTGCTCCCCTTGCCGTGGTCGCCGAGCAGTTGGCCGCGACGAAGCCAGCCGGAAGCGAGCCGGTGACTGGCCCCTCGGATGAGGCCTACTACGCCCGGGCGATTGAGACCATTCAAACCGGCCAGCGGGTGTTGGCCCGGAATCCGGAGTTGGCCGGGGAGGAGCTGCCGGATGCTCTGGTGGATCGCGCCACGTGGGTCAACATCCGGCTGCGGATGCCGAAGCCGACGGGGGAGTTTCTGGAGATCACCCTGCTGCGTCCGGTGGAGTGGCTGGCCGAGCATCTGGCTCAAGCGACGACTCTTGATAGGGAGTATCCGCGGGCGCTGACTGAGGCTCGAGGAACACACTCTGCCTGGGCCATCACCACTGTGACCTCGGTGATTTCGATAGTGGATCCGCCCGACCTTTCCCCGGGGATTATCGAGCCAATCACCGCCGACAGCTCAACGACACACCCCTGGATCTTCCTGACGCTGCATGAGCTGGAAACGGTGGGGCCGGCCGAGATCGTCGGGGTGGGCCCTTGTCCGGAGCTGGAACCGGGTGAAGGCCGTTTGGTGACGGGGACGTTCTCCCACCAGTCCAGCGAAGTCTTCGACCTCACGGTCGACGGACTCACCGAGCCGATCGGCTGCACGGGAGCGCACCCGTTCTGGAGCGAAGACCGGCAAGCCTTCATCCCAGCCCGCGACCTGCGGCTGGGGGAAACCCTGCGCACCGAATCCGGCACCCTCCGCCAAATCACCCGCATCACCCCCCGCCGGGGACCGCCGGTGGCGGTGTTCAATCTCGAAGTCGACGCCGAGCACGTGTATTACGTGTCGGTGGATGGGGTGTTGGTGCATAATGCTTGTTCACCTAACGCTTTAGGCGGGATATCGCAACTGAGCAACCAGCAGCTTGTTCAGGAAATTGTTAAGCGAGCTGAAGTCTGGGGAACACGAACAGGCCTAAGTCCAACAGGTAGCGTGGAAGGCGCACTAAAGCATGGATACGCCGATCGGCTTTTGACTCGCTATCAAGAAATGTTTGGAAGTCGAGGACTATCGACGGAGATTCGTTACTCCAACGGAATTCCATGGCACCCTGGGGTTCCGTTGAAGGGAAGTGTCCGTCTCGATGTTGTTGAGGGACCTCTCGCAAATCCAACAGCCGTATTTGACTATAAGTTTGGAAACGCAGTACTTACCCCAACCCGCGTCAATGTGATCCGAAATGCAGCGGGTCTTCATGTCAGTGTACCAGTCACCGCAGTCCATCCTTAATGGCCATCAGCATCAAGCCCATGACGAAGGCTGAACTTCGTCCTTACGTTGCCGAATACGAATCACAGTTCCAGGGCTGGAGCAAACGTGATCTTCAAGGCTATTACCGTGTCAGCGCGCCGTTTGCCCAGTTGGTCTGGTTTGAAAATCTACGATCAGGTGCCTATCGGCCTGTCATGACCGTGTCGATTCTTGTTCTCAACAGAGGTGCGACACTACACCAGTTTCTGGAACATCCCCATCGGGAGGTGCTGCCACGCGATCATCGCAGTCGATACGAAAGCGTTTGTGGAGCGATGAAGGCGGAATTCAGACCGCCAATAACAACGGATTTCGACACCGAGGAGGCAATGCAGTTGTTTGTGAACCAATCAACCGAGCGGATTTTGGACCTCAGTTCCCTGGCGTCCTTGTTCGCTTACCGAGGCGATCTGATTCGGGCGAAAGAGATGATTGCTAAGGTTCTTGCCATTGCGAGGACCAAAGTCAAACTGTTGGACTGGGAGCATTCGCTCGTTCATCAAACCGAATTGCTTTCGTCGGCGATTTCATCGGGAACACACGAAGAGTACCTCAATGGTGTCTTGCGGAATGAGTTGACGCTTTTCACTGTCGGCAAGCCTTAATGAATGACGGCGAATCCGGCGTTGGCAGCGGTTTTATTACAACTCATGCTTACCCCCCCTCACTGTGATAATGATCCCAAATATGTGTCGCCCAGCCCTCCATGCTCGTGGATTCGACATTTGAATGTCCCCGGAGTTCAAACATATGAAGTTAAAACCAAAACACCAAGTGGAGTTGGCAAATACGAGAAACAACTTGAAAACTCGCGCACGGACAAACTCTCTGGAAACGTCGGGATCTTCATGTACGACGAAACCGGCGCAATGTTTTTCGTAGGGACCTACAACTTCATGGAAATCGCTTGGATACACAGGTGCCCCATGATGTTTACTTTATTTGTGATAAGACGAATGGAAAGCTGTTACACTTTGGTGAAACCGGTCGTGGCATTCGTAATGGGTGTAAGGAACATAGAAGAGACTTCGCGAAGATTGGAGTCGAGATTGACGTTGATATTCTGGCGACAGTCGATGGCACATCCGCGGCAAGAGCGTTGGAGTCAAGATACATTGAAACGTATCAGCGTATTTTTCACAAACGCCCTCCATTTAATTCGGTAAATCATTGATGGATACATACATGTGGCTTAGTGTGGGTTATTTGGCACGGCACCGGGCGTTCTCAAGGTTGTTCCGTCAGGTTCGGAGTCAATTGCAACCGACTATCGAGGCGTTTGATGCCCTGAAGATTAAAAATCCGATGTACAACGCACTTCTCGTCGATTTTACGGACGAGGAAGGCCGGGACTATTTCGAGGTCGTTGAGAATAGTGACCAGTTTTTCCAGGTATTGGTTGGCTGCAGTGTCGTAAGCGCCATCCAGCGGCATATGGCCCGGCACCCCCGGCCACCCCCCTCCGGGGGCGGTCAGTCCCCCGTGCCCTGCTCCCCGGCCGGCGTTCCGCCAGCCGCCCCGGGGGTCACTCTCCAGCCAGGCCCGGCGGGCCGTCGAGCCGTTCCGCGCGGCGGATTGCCTTGGCCGTCTCCCGGTCCTGTCGTTCCTGCTGGCGATACACCCGGATCGCCTCGGGATGATTTCTCGCCC
>CAIOTJ010000259.1 GCA_903861195.1 uncultured Planctomycetaceae bacterium
TGCAGGGCCACCTGGATGTCGACCGGCGACGTCCATTCCACGCGTTCGCCGCTGCCGAGAGTGGCTTCGATGCGTGGAGTTCCCGCGGCCAGTGTCCAGCGCGTTCCCGCGTTGGGCGTCGCACCTGGGGTGCCGCGCAGCTCGAGCGTCAGCTCTCCCGAGTCGAGCCGCGTTTCGTCGGGCAGCTTCACGGTCTGGGGCAACATTTTCGCGAGTTGGCCGAGATCGACCCTTCCCTGCAGGGTGACCGGTTCGACCACGGTTCCAGGATGCTCCTCCAGGGCGACCGTGCCCGCGCCGTTCAGCGTGGTCGTTTCGGACGTGAGGGCCAGCGACCGAATCGTGGCCTGTTTCCCGGTACTGCCCAGATCAAACTTGAGGGTGGTCTGATCCGAGGTCAGCCGGTCGGGGCCCAGCAGTTGGGGACAGCCGAAATCCAACTGGTGCAGCGTGAGACTTCCCGCCAGCTCACCCACGGGGGGCTGCTGTAGTCCCTGAGGGAGTGTTCCCTTGAGAGAGACCGTCGAATTCCCCGCCAGTTCGAAGGGGGGAATTGGACGCTCGCCGGCGAGACGCCGGGCGAGCAACCGCAGGTTGGCCAGGGGAAGTGCCGTTCCTTCGACATCGAAATCGATGTCGCGCAGCGTTCCGTTCGGAAGATCATTCCAGGTCAGATTGACCGCCAGCCTGGCTTCGGCGGGACCTTGGGCCGGGCGGGCGGTGAGTTTCAGCGAGTGGGGCAGGGCGGGGTCGGACGGACGGGTGATCTGCAGGTCGGCATCGCGCCACTCGATCGTGTCGCCCGACGCCACATCGACGATCCGCAGAGTCGCGTTGGTACTGTGCATCGTCTGGGGCTGAGGGGGCCGTTTCCCGACAAACTCCCGCACGGGACGCAGCGCTTCTTCAAGATTGCTCCCCTCCGGGCGGAGTTTCACCGAGACCAGCGTGTCGCGGGTCGAGAGCCGGGGCCCGGCACTGGGGTGCAGCAACTGTTGCAGCAGCGTTCGTTCATCGCGGGTCTCGGCCATCTCGAGGAAGGGCTCGCCGTCGTTGTCGAAGAACTTCACCCCCCGCAGCACCGCCGGACTGAACCAGCCCAGCGAGGCGCTGGCCACCTCAATGCGGTTCTGAAAGCCCCGCATTCGGGTGCGCGGCAGATCGTGACGCAGTGGACTCAGTCCTACCAGGGTGGGCCCGGCCGCCAGCAGGCCCAGCGCCGCCAGGCCCGCCAGCCACAGCCAGTGAACCTTGCCGGCGCGCGGTGGGGACGGAATTGCGGGCGGGAACGGCCTCTGGGGCCGGAAGCGAGAGACGGGCGTGTTCAAAGAGACCAGCCTTTGCGGTACTCGATGTGGGTGAACGGGTTCAGGTCGGGAGCGTTGGTGAATTTCATTTCGGCCGAGTTCCAAGCGAGACGCCGCCCGGGAGCCCGCAACGACAACACTCCCAGCAGGGCGGTCTCGGTCATGGGGCCGGCATATTCGAAGTTCGACACGGGGAGCGGCCCCCCCTTGCAGGCATGGACGAATTCTTCGTAATGGCCGGGGGAGCGGGTCATGGTCTTGGGAACCGACTGGGCCGCCTCGTGCAGCGACTGCGGCAGCAGCCTGGGCATGCCGCCGTGCGAGCTGTGGTAGAGTTTCCCCTTCGAGCCTATATAGAGCACTCCATTGCCGGGCAAGCCCTCGCCGGCGGGCATCTCGGCCGGAGTGGGGGGCATCAGCCCGCCGTCGTACCAGGTCAGCCGCACGGGGGGCAGGTTGCCCCGCGCGGGAAAGTCGTAAAAGATCGTGGCGGCAATGGGGAAGGTCTCGGTGTTGGGCTTCCCGCCCGCGAACTCGGAGCCGTCGAGCGTCACCCGCGATTCCACCGAGGTCGGCGGGCCCAGTTCGAGCGCCCAGACCGGATGGTCAATGATGTGGCACCCCATGTCGCCCATCGCCCCGGTCCCAAAATCCAGCCACCCCCGCCACAGCGTGGGGCAGTAGGCGGGGTGATAGGGACGCTCGGCCACCGGTCCCAGCCAGAGATCCCAGTCGAGTGTCTTGGGAACGGCGGGACGGTCGGTGGGGCGGTCGAGCCCCTGCTTCCACAGCTTCCCCGCCCGGTCCGACCAGCAATGGACCTCGCGGACCTCGCCAATCACCCCGGCCCGCAGCCATTCAATCGTCAGCCGAGCCCCCTCCGTGGCATGCCCCTGGTTCCCCATCTGCGTCGCCACCTTCTGCTCGCGGGCCACCCGGGCGACCGTCCGGCATTCGAGCAGCGTGTGAGTCAGCGGCTTCTGGCAATAGACGTGTTTTCCCGCCCGTAGTGCGGCCAGCGTGGCGACGGCGTGGATGTGGTCGGGGGTTCCCACCGTCACCGCATCGATGTTCTGCGCCTCTTTGTCGAGCAACTCGCGGAAATCGCGGTAACGGCGGGCCTGGGGATGGGCGTTGAACGTGCCGGCTCCCCGCTCGTCGTCGACATCGCACAGGGCGATCAACTCGCACCCCAGCCTGGTGAAGGTGCCGATGTCGCCGCCGCCCATTCCCCCACAGCCAATTCCCGCCATGCGGACCCGCTCACTCGGGGCGATGACCCCCGCCCCACCCAATACGTGCCGGGGGACAATGGTGAACGCCACGCTCGACGCTGCCGCCGATTTCAGGAGACGGCGGCGGGAGACACGGCGAGTGAGGGGCTGGGTCATCAGTTCACCAGGGGCGAGCAGGAGGGGAAATCTGGGCAACCAGTTCCGTTTGTACCGGTCATGGCGACTGCACCGCAAGCAGCGGACGGGAGGCTGGTGGTTGACTTTCCGACTTCGCCCCCTAGACAATCTCGAAGGTGACAATCCCGACGGTCTGGTGAAGGTCACCGGTCCACTGTTTCTTTGCACACCGGGAAAAATACCGATGATTTTCCGTCGCCTGGCGGTCCTGTTGCTGGGACTGCACATTTCAGGAGGAGTTGTGTTGGCGCAGCCAGCCGGCATTACCAAGGTCGCCACTGTCGAGGGGATCACCGAGTTTCGGTTGGCCAACGGCCTCAAGCTGTTGCTGCTGCCCGACGACTCGAAACCCACCGTGACGGTCAACATCACCTATCTTGTCGGGTCGCGGCATGAAGGGTACGGCGAGGCGGGCATGGCCCACCTGCTCGAGCACATGCTCTTCAAGGGGACTCCCACCCACGCCAACATCCCCGCGATCATGAAAGAGCGGGGGGCCCAGTTCAACGGCACCACCTGGTACGATCGCACCAATTACTACGAGACTCTGCCGTCGACCCCCGAGAATCTCGAATTCGCGCTGAAGCTTGAAGCCGACCGCATGGTCAACAGCAATGTGGCCGCGGCTGACCTCGCTTCCGAGATGACCGTCGTCCGCAACGAGTTCGAGCGGGGCGAAAACAGCCCCCAGCGCACGCTGATGCAGCGGATGATGGCCTCGGCCTTTGAGTGGCACAACTACGGCAAGTCGACCATTGGCAACCGGGCCGATATCGAACGGGTGCCGATCGACAACCTGAAAGACTTCTACCGCCGCTATTACCGCCCCGACAACTGCCTGCTGATCATCGCCGGGAAGTTCAATCCCGAGCAGGCCCTGGGCCTCGTCGGCAAACACTTTGGCACGCTGGCCAAGCCCGAGGCCAAGCTCAACACCACCTACACCGAAGAGCCGGTGCAGGAAGGCGAACGCCTGGTGCGGATGCGGCGTGTGGGGACGGTCCCGCAGGTGGGGCTGGCCTACCACGTTCCCGCCGGGGGACACCCCGAGTTTCCCGCCTGCGAGGTGCTCGAAGGGATTCTGACGGCTGATGTTTCGGGGCGGCTCTACAAGTCGCTGGTCGAGACCAAGAAGGCGGCCCGCGTGCAGGGGACCGTCTTCTCGCTGCATGATCCCGGCATCATGCTGATCTTCGCCGAAGCGGCTCCCAACGTCGACCCCATCGAGATTCAGTCGACCATGCTGGCGACCATCGCCGAAGTCGCCCAGTCGGGGGTCACCAAGGAAGAGGTCGAGCGCATCAAGACCGTGTTCCTGAAGCAGCGCGAACTGGGTGCGTCCGACAGCGCGCGGCTGGCGGTCTCCCTCAGCGACTGGGCCGCCCAGGGAGACTGGCGGCTGTACTTCCTGCACCGCGACCGCATGGAAGGAGTCACCCCCGAGCAGGTCTCGGAAGCGGCGAAGAAATACCTCAAGGCCGACAATCGCACCGTGGGGCTGTTTGAGCCCACCAGCACCCCCGACCGGTCCGAGATTCCCCAGGTGGTCGACCTGAAAAAAACGGTCGAAGACTACAAGGGGCGTGAAGATGTCGCGACGGGTGAACAGTTCGACGTCTCTCCCGCCAACATCGATGCCCGCACCAAGACCGTCACGCTGCGGTCGGGGCTCAAGGCGTCGCTGATTGAAAAGAAGACCCGGGGGAACGCCGTCGAAATGCGGCTGGCGCTCAAGTACGGTTCGCTCGATTCGCTGAAGGGGAAATCGTCGGCGGCCGATGTGCTGGCCGAATTGATGATGCGCGGCACCCAATCGATGACCCGGCAGCAGATCGAGGATGAATTCGACAAGCTGCGGGCGGCCGTCTCGGTCTCGGGTTCGGCGGGGGAGGTGGTGTTCAACGTCAAGGCCCGCCGCCAGACTCTGCCCGCGGTGCTGAACCTGTTGCGGCAGATCGTGCGCGAGCCGTCGTTCCCCGAAAAGGAACTCGACCTGCTGAAGCAGGAGACATTGTCTGGGATGGAGCAGGGCTTGACCGACCCGCAGGCCCTGGCCCAGCGGAAAGTGGCCAGAGCCCTCTCTCCCTATCCCCAGGACGACCCCCGGTATGTCCCCGAGATCGAAGAAGAGATGGCCCTGCTGAAGGGGGTGACCCGCGACCAGGTCGAGGCGCTCTACCAGAAGTTCCTCGGCGGTGAGAACGGCGAACTGTCGATCGTGGGCGATTTCGACCCGGCCGAGATCATTCCCTCGGTCGAGAGTCTGCTCGACGGTTGGAAGAGTTCGGAAAAGTACTCTCGTATTCCCCGGCCGGCCACCAAGCTGGACGGAGGGAACGAGCGCATTCTCACTCCCGACAAGAAGAATGCCGTCTATCTCGCGGCCATGCCCTTAACCATGAAGGACAGCGACCCCGAGTATCCTGCGCTGGCCATCGGCAATTACCTGCTGGGGGGCGGGGCGCTCTCGTCGCGGCTGGGAGACCGCATTCGTCAGAAGGAGGGGCTCAGCTACACGATCCAGTCGCAGTTGCAGGCCTCGTCGCTCGATGAAAACACCCTGTTCCGGGTCTACGCCATCAGCAATCCCGAGAACTCCGACAAGGTCCAGAAGGCCGTGGCTGAAGAGATCGAGAAACTGATGAAGGACGGCCTGCTGCCGGGTGAGCTCGAAAAGGCCCGGCAGGGCTGGCTGCAGCAGCAGCAGATCATGCGCTCGAACGACGCGATGCTGGCCCGCATGCTGGGGTCGAACCTGGTCAGCGGCCGCACGATGGACTTCTACGCGAAGCAGGATGCCGCGATCGCCAAGCTGACGGCCGACGACATCCTCAAGGCATTGCGGAAGCGGATCGATCCCAAGAAGATGTTCATTACGACCGCGGGAGATTTCGAGAAGAAGAAGTGAACCGGCGTGGGCCGGTGGCCGGCGGTCAGTGAGTTGTCTCACAGGACCCCAGGATGCCCCGCCACCGGTTGCACCCCCTGTTTGTGTTGTCCGCTCTGGCGGGGTTCGCGTTCTGCGTGACCTCGCTGGCGCTGGTCTTCACTCCCTGGATGGAGCCCCCGACACCCTTCGTGCGGTGGCTCGAAACAAATGCCTTTCCGCTGCTCGCCTCGGAAATCGCGGTCATTGTGATCGCGGGTTCCGGGGCGATGCTGTTTGATACCAGTCCCGTGGCGGCCCGCCCGGCCAGTCCGCCGGCGCCCCCCGCCGCTTCCAACACCTCCACCGCGAACCCACCGGCCGAGTCTGCGCATGAGCCACAGTCCCCACCACGAGATTGAGCGTCTGCGTGCCGAGATCGAACGGCACAACGCCCTCTATTACGTCGAGGGACACCCCGAGATCAGCGACCTCGAGTTCGACCGGCTGTTGCAACGGCTGGTCGAACTCGAAACGCAGCATCCCGAACTCGCCGCGCCCGACAGCCCCACCCGCAAGGTGGGGGGCGAACCGATCGCGGGCTTCGTCACGGTCACGCACCGCGTTCCCATGCTGTCGATCGACAACGAGTACGACGAGGCGGGAGTCCGTGAGTTCGACAAACGGGTCCACAAACTGCTGGGGACCGACGAGCCGGTCGAGTATTTCTGCGAATACAAGATCGATGGGGTCGCCCTCTCGCTGATCTATGAACGGGGCACTCTTGTGCAGGGAGTCACCCGGGGAGATGGCCGGCAGGGGGATGACGTGACCCACAACGCCCGCACCATCCTCGGGGTGCCGCTTAGGCTGCGGATGGAGCAGCCTCCCGAACTGCTCGAGATCCGCGGCGAAACCTACATTTCCAATGCCGACTTCGCCCACCTGCGGGCCCGACAGGTCGCGGCGGGCGAGGCCCCCTTCGCCAACCCGCGGAATGCCACCGCCGGGGCGCTGAAACTGCTCGACCCCCAACTGTGTGCGGCCCGCCGGCTGCGGTTCTACGCCCACAGCGTGGGGGCCGCCTCGCAGGTCGAACAGCGCACCCAGATGGAGTTCGTCGAGCAGGCGGCCCGGGCGGGGGTGCCCGTCACTCCCCGGGCCCGCGTGGTGCGGGGGATCGGCGCCGCGATCGAGTACTGCCACGAACTGCTCGAGGAGATTCCCGGACTCGACTGCGAAGTCGATGGCTTCGTGATCAAGGTCAACCAACTGGCACTGCGCGAAACCCTGGGCACCACCAGCAAGAGCCCTCGCTGGGTGGTGGCCTACAAGTTTGAGAAATACGAGGGAGTCAGCCGGATCGAGTCGATCGAGGTGCAGGTCGGCAAGACCGGCACGCTGACCCCCGTGGCCCATCTGCAGCCGGTCGAGATCGCCGGGACCACCGTCTCCCGCGCCAGCCTCCACAACAGCGACGAGATCCACCGGCTGGGAGTGCGGGTGGGAGACTGGGTGGTGGTGGAGAAGGCGGGCAAGATCATTCCGCATGTGGTGCGGGTGGAAGAGCACCGCCGCGACGGGACCGAGCGTGTCTTTCACTTCCCCCAGTCCTGTCCCGACTGCGGCTCGCCCGTGGCCAAGGATGAGGGAGGGGTCTACATCCGCTGCCACAATCCCGAGTGTCCCGCCCAGTTGCGTGAAGGGGTGCGGTACTTCGCCTCGCGGGCCGCAATGGACATCGAGGGATTGGGCATCAAGCTGATCGAGCAGTTGGTCAAATCGGGCCTCGTGAAGAACTTCGCCGATCTCTATCGCCTGCGCGACCGGCGTGCCGAATTGCTGGCCCTCGAACGGATGGGGGAGAAATCGGTCGACAACCTGCTCGATGGCATCGAGGCGTCGAAGACCCGGCCGCTGTGGCGGCTGCTGACGGGGCTGAACATCCGCCATGTCGGCGTGCGCACCTCGCAGATCCTGGCTGACCGGTTCGGGACTCTCGACGCCCTGCTGGATCAGACTGCCGAGCAGCTCGCGACGGTCGAAGAGGTCGGCCCGATCATCGCCCAGGCCATCGCCGAGCACTTCCGCGATCCGCGCGTTGGCCGGCTGGTCGACGAACTGCGCGACCTGTGTCTGAATTTCGGCACACCCATCGCGATGCGTGAGGTGTCCCAGGAGGGGGGCCGCCTGGCGGGGAAGACGGTGGTCGTCACCGGCAGCCTGGTGCGTTTCACCCGCGAACAGATCAACGAGTGGATCCACAATCACGGGGGCAAACCGGCCGGCAGTGTCTCCAAGAAGACCGACTATGTGGTCGCGGGGGAAAAAGCGGGTTCCAAACTCGAAAAGGCCCAGGCGTTGGGCATTCCCATCCTGACGGAAGACCAGTTCTTCGAGCTGCTCGACTCGCCTCACGAGACCGGACCAGCGGGCTGAATCCGACGGCCTGGCCAGCTTCCCTCCCTCCTCGTTCCAGTGCACGCATGGCCATACCAGAAGGCATGCCGGCGTCAAACCGTTCGGCAGCGGCCGACGTGTCCCGGAATCTGTAACGTCACTGCCGGTCGATCGATCTCCGCCGGGGCCACAACCCCGGTTTCTGGCTCAACCCCGGTGAGCGGAACGCCGAATTCCATGGCGAGAGTTTGCCGGTCGTGCGGTTGACTCCCGAAAAAAGGGCTTCCTAAACTCTCGACGTGGGAATTTGGGGAATCCTGTCGGTTTGTGTGGTGCCGCCCGTGGACGGGCGTCGTCACCCCGTCTTCTGGACTGGTCTGGCCGTGTGGTGGCGAGATTGGTGCGTGGGACGACGGCTGGCGCATCCCCGGAGGTGTCGTTTGGCGACTGACTTGCGAATGAAGGAAGACCTGCCCGATCTGACCCGGCGGATCCTGGAGACCTACCAGACGATTGGCAAGATCAATCATCTGGGTCACTGTCCGCTGCCGAGCCTCAATTCGGTCATCGAAATTGTCGACGACCTGAAGGAGGTTCTGTTTCCCGGGTACCGCCGTCGGCAAAACCTGCACTCCGGGAATGTGGCCTTCCATGTCGGCAACCTCGTCGACGCCCTGCACGACTCGCTGACCCAGCAGATTGCCCGGGCTCTCCGGCACGATTTCGACTTGCGTCACGAAACCGAGTGTGGTGAAGGGAACGACGTCGACTTCGAAGCGCTCGGTCAGGCCAAGGCGGTCCAGTTCCTCTCGCGGCTCCCCAAGATCCGAGGGCTGCTGGCCAGTGATGTGCAGGCGGCGTACGACGGCGACCCCGCCGCCACCAGCCTCGACGAGATCATCTTCTGCTATCCCGGGGTCGAGGCGATCACCGTGCAGCGCCTCGCCCACGAACTCTACAACCTGCAGGTCCCCATCATCCCCCGCATGATGACCGAGTGGGCCCATGGCCGCACTGGCATCGACATTCATCCCGGGGCCCGCATCGGACCGTATTTCTTCATCGACCACGGCACCGGCGTGGTGATTGGCGAGACCTGCGACATCGCCTCGCACGTCACCATCTATCAGGGAGTCACCCTGGGGGCCCTCAGTTTTCCGCGGGATGAAAACGGGAACATCATTCGGGGCAAAAAACGGCATCCCACCATCGAAGACCACGTGGTGATCTACGCCAACGCGACGGTGCTGGGGGGCGACACCGTGGTTGGTGCCGGGTCGGTCATCGGAGCCTCGGTCTCGCTGATGAAGAGCGTCCCCCCCAAGACCATGGTCACGGTCGAAAAGCCCAACCTCAAGTTCCGCGAGCGGTAGATTCTCCCGGGGAACGTGGCCGTCCGCTCACAGGACTTGGTGTGCGGCCCGCAAGAGCCCCGCGTCACGAGGGGTCTGCGCATCCCCCACCCTACTCTGGGGTCCGGGAAACCCCTTCTACCCAGTTTTGAGTCCAACCGATAAACTCGACGTCGTTGACCTGACTGCACCTCAGTCAGGCGAAGGGAGGCGCTCGAGTGTCGGAAGTCAGAATGGCCATTCAAAACAAAACGTTGTTTGACAAGCTGGTGGAACTGGGGGGGAATCTCTGGTGGAGCTGGCAGCCGGAAGTGACCCAGATCTTTCGCGATCTGGACCCCGATTTGTGGACCGAGGTGGGGCACAATCCCCTCCGGCTGGTCCGGTCGCTTGGTCCCGACCGCGTTGAACGGCTATCGGTCGAGGAGGGGCTGTCAACCCGCATCAACTGGGCCTATCGCCGCTGGCGCGAGTACCTCGAATCGGCCAACACCTGGGGGGCGACGCACGCCGGTGTGCTGGGCCAGCGTCCCACCGCCTACTTCTCGGCTGAATTCGGCATTCACGAGTCACTCCCCATCTATTCGGGCGGACTGGGTGTTTTGGCGGGCGACCACCTGAAGAGTGCTTCCGATCTGGGAGTGCCCCTGGTGGCCTGTGGACTGTTTTACAGCCAGGGTTACTTTCACCAGGCGCTCGACGAGACCGGTTGGCAGAAGGAGGAGTATCCCGACCTCAACCCCGCCGATCTGCCTCTCGTGCCCGCGGTCGATCGGACCGGGAACACCGTTCTGATCCAGGTCGATACGCGTCACGGTCCCATCTTCGCCCGCGTCTGGCGCGTGGCCGTGGGGCGCATTCCACTGTTCCTGCTCGATGCGAATGTGACGCAGAACAGTGAAGAAGACCGCCGCCTGACTTCGCGGCTGTACGGGGGCGATCAGCGGACCCGCATCCGGCAGGAAATTCTGCTGGGAATCGGCGGGTTGCGGGCGCTGGCCGCCGTCGGCATTCTTCCCGGAGTCATCCACATGAACGAGGGGCACTCGGCGTTCGCCGGGCTCGAGGCGATCCGCCAGCGGATGCACGACGACGCCCAGTCGTTCGACGCCGCCCGCAAGGAAGTCGCCTCGTCGTCGGTTTTCACCACCCACACACCGGTCCCGGCCGGTCATGACCGCTTCGGTGACGATTTGATGCAAGAGCATCTGGGCCCTCTGGCCGACCAGTTGGGACTCTCGCACGATGCCCTCATGGGGTTGGGGCGGGTCGATCCCAACAATCGCGACGAGACTTTCTGCATGACGGTGCTGGCCCTCAAGCTCTCGTTGCGGGCCAATGGAGTGTCGAGCCTGCATGGCGTGGTCAGCCGGCGGATGTGGGCCTCGCTCTGGCCCTGGTCCGGCGAAGACGAGATTCCGATCGGACACATCACCAACGGCGTGCATGTTTCCAGTTGGCTGGCCGGTCAGATGCGCACCCTCTACGACCGGGTGCTTCCGTTCGATTGGCACCTGCGCAGCGGCGAACCGGAGGTGTGGGCGCCCCTCGAGCATTTGACCCCCGGCGAACTCTGGGAGACACACCAGTCGCTCAAGAACCGGCTGATCGACTACGTCCGCCGTCGCCTGCAAAAACAGGCCCGCCGCGCCGACGCCACCGAAGACCAGCTGCGCGCCTTGTCGCAAGTGCTCGATCCGCACGCGCTGACCATTGGCTTCGCCCGGCGGTTCGCCCTCTACAAGCGGGCCGACCTCATCTTCCGCGACCTGGAAGAACTGGGGCGCATCGTCCGCAATCAGGAACGCCCCGTGCAGTTCATCTTCGCCGGAAAGTCGCACCCGGCCGACAACCCCGGCAAGCAGATTCTGCAGCGGGTCTTCCAGATCACGCGGGAAGAGCCGTTCCGCGGCCGGGTGGTCTTCATCGATGATTACGACATCAACCTCGCCCGGCATCTCGTGCAGGGGGTCGATGTCTGGCTGAACAACCCCCGCCGCCCCCTCGAAGCCTCGGGCACCTCGGGACAGAAGGTGGTGCTCAACGGAGTGCTCAACCTGTCGGTTCTCGACGGCTGGTGGGCCGAGGCGTTCGATGGATCGAACGGCTTCGCCATCGGCACCGGCCGCACCCATGTCGACCAAAGTGTCCAGGACGCCCGCGATGCCGAGTCGCTCATGCAGGTGCTGCGCGACCAGGTCGTGCCCCTGTTCTTCGAGCGCGACCACGACGACCTGCCCCAGCGGTGGATCCTGCGGATGAAGCGGGCCGTGCGCACCCTCGGCTGGCGGTTCAACGCCGACCGGATGGTGATGGACTACGTCCGCGAAATGTACGTTCCCGCCGCTGGCGGCGTCAGTTGCGTGATGTCCCGATAGTTCGCTCCCCGCCCCCCACCCCGGGACAGGAACCTCCCGATGACTCCCCCTGCGTCCGCCGAACTGCCCCTCATCCAGCGCAAGACCGCCTGCAATCGCGACTGTCCCGATGCCTGCGGCATTGTGGCCACGGTGCAGGGGGACCGCATCATCCGCCTGCAGGGGGATCCCGAGCACCCGATCACGCAGGGCTTTCTCTGCGAGCGGACCGCCCGGTTTCTCGACCGGCAGTACAGCCCCGACCGCATCACCACCCCCCTCCGCCGCCGGGGGAATGAATTCATCCCCATCTCGTGGGACGAAGCCCTGGGCGAGATTTCGCAGACGCTGCTGCGGGTGCGGGCCGAGTCGGGCCCCGCCGCGATCATGTATTACAGTTGCGGCGGGTCGATGGGGATCCTCAAGGGGGTCTGCGACTACTTCTTCGAGCGGTTTGGTCCCGTGACGGGCAAGTCGGGCGATGTCTGCACGGGGGCGGGCGATGTGGCCCAGATGACCGACTTTGGTGCCGAAGACAGCCACGACCTGTTCGACCTGTACCACAGCCGCACGATCGTGCTGTGGGGCAAGAACGTGCATGTGGGGAACGTGCACCTGCTGCCGATTCTGAAGGAGGCGCGGTCGCGCGGGGCGCAGATTGTCTCGGTCGATCCGGTGTATCACAAAACGGCCGCCTTCGCCGACCTGCACGTGCAACCACGCCCGGGGGGGGACCGCGCCCTGGCCCTCGGTGTGGCCCAGCTCTTCTTCGAACGGGGCCAGGTCGATCCGCAGGCGGCGCAGTATTGCGATCATCTGTCCGAATTCGAACGGCTCGCCCAGTCGCACACCCCGGCCGAATGGGCCGACCTCGCCGGTGTGCCGTTCGAGACCCTCGACGCCCTCGCCCGGGCCTACGCCCAACAGCCCGCCTCACTGATGATTGGCTGGGGACTGCAGCGCCGCCGGCATGGTTCGGCCACCGTGCGGGTGATTGACGCCCTGGGGGCGATCTCGGGGAACATCGGCATTCCCGGGGGGGGTGTCTCGTATTACTACAAACGGCGGGGTGCGTTTGATCTGGGTTTTGCCAAACGCGACGAGGTCGCCCCCCGGCTCATTCCCGAGCCATTGTTTGGCCCGGCGGTGTTGGCCGCGAATAATCCCCCGATCCGCGTGTTATGGGTGACGGCCGCCAATCCGGTGGCGATGCTGCCGGAGTCGGAAACAGTCGCCCGCGCGCTCGAGACGCGCGAGTTGACGGTGGTGGTCGATTCGTTCCTGACCGACTCGGCCCGCCA
>CAIOTJ010000260.1 GCA_903861195.1 uncultured Planctomycetaceae bacterium
GCGGCGACGTCGTGCACCCGAATGAGTTCGGCCCCCTGCAGCGCGGCGGCGACCGAGACTCCCACTGTGCCAAACAACCGTTCGTCGACGTCACGCCCCAGCAGCTTTTGCAGAAACCGCTTGCGGGAATGGCCAATGCAGAGGGGGCGTCCCAGTTTTCGTAGCGTGGGGATGTGCCGCAAGAGCTCCAGGTTGTGGGCCGCGGTTTTCCCGAACCCAATGCCCGGATCGAGCGCCACCCGTTCGGGCGGGATTCCGGCTCTTCGCAGTTCTTCGAGCCGCTGTTGCAGAAACCCAACGACTTCGGTCACCACGTTGGTGTAGGTGGGCGCCTGTTGCATCGTCTGGGGGGTGCCCTGGATGTGCATGCAGAGGATCCCCGCCTGTGCCGCGGCACAGACCTCGGGCATGCGGGGATCGAAGGTGAGGCCGGAGATGTCGTTGACGATCTCGGCACCGGCGGCCAAAGCCAGACGGGCGACTTCGGCCTTGGTGGTATCCACGGAAACTGGAAGGGATGAACGGGCGACTATCTTTTCGATCACAGGGAGGACCCGGCGTACTTCCTCAGTTTCGGGAACCGGAGTTGCGCCCGGCCGGGTCGATTCTCCGCCGACGTCGAGAATCCCCGCCCCCTCGGCTTCCAGGCGGAGCGCACGGTCGACAGCTTCCAGCGGATCGAGGAATTGCCCACCATCCGAGAAGCTGTCGGGGGTCGTGTTCACAATTCCCATGATGACAGGGGTTTGTGACAAATCGAGCAAGCGGGATCGAAGTTGCCAGGTCGCGGGGATGAGAACGGGCATCAGGCATGGGCTCTGGAGAGGCGTTACCATCGGAGTCTACCGAACAGTTGGCAGAGGTGGATGCATGGGGACCCCGAACAGGAAAAAGTTTCCCTAGAATCTCCCCCCTCGTTTGACATCGGGGGGGCGAGTGATATTCTAACCTACGCGATCGGCATTCTTTACGCAGATCAGCAGGCTTTCCAAGGCGGGAGAGTTTGCCCTGTCCCATCACGCCGTATGTCGCGACTTTAGGGAACCAGGATGTCCCGCCTTGAGAGATTGCGGCGTGTTGCCGCGAATCTGGGGCAGGACTCCAGCTTTTGCGGAACACCGTCTGTCTGTCTTTTTTGTCTCAGGAGAACCATCCATGTTGCGTAAGTTTCTGTCTGTGGCGGCCGTCGCGGTTGCGGCGTTCGCGTTCATCGCTCCCGAAGCTTCGGCTGGCTGCAACAGCGGCTGCGACAACGGCTGCAACTCGGGTTGCCGCGTTCGCACCTGCCGTGCTCCCCGCGTCCGTTGCTGCAAGGTCCGGACCCCCCGTTGCAAGTCCGCTTGCCACAGCCACTGTAACAGCGGCTGCAACACCGCCTGTGCCGCTCCCGCGGCCAGCTGTGCTGCTCCCGTTTCGTACGTGGCCAGCTGCGCTCCCGCCGCGATGAGCACCTGTGCTCCCAGCTGCGTCGCTCCCGCTTCGACCTGCGCTCCCGTGGCGTCGATCGCCCCCGCTTGTGCGGCTCCCGCTGTGGTTGCCGGTCCCGCTCCCGTGATGGTGGTCGGCCCGACCTGTGCCGCTCCCGTGGCGACCTACGCTCCTGTGGCCGCTGGCTGCGCTCCCGCCGCCTGTGGCACCGTGGCTGCCGGCTGGGCTCCCAGCTGTGCCGCTCCCTCGTGCTGTGCTCCCGCCGTGATGGCTCCCGCCGCTGTCGCCCCGGCTCCCGCGGCTCCCGCCGCTCCGGCCCCGGCTCCCGCCGTCGAGCCCGCTCCCGCTCCCGCTGCCTAATTTGGCCAGCGTGTGACGACCCGAGTGGTCTGATCGCTCTTGAGACCGGGATTGAAGGTTCGCCTTCGATCCCGGTCTTGTTTTGCGCACCCGTCAGTCGCCGGCCGCCAATCGCGAAGTGGTAGGGGTTTTGCTCGTAGGAGCGCCAAGAAATCGTTGCGGACCCACATCGCGTTGCATCCGCAGCATCCCCTAACGAGCCACGAAAGGCTTCATGGCCCGCGCCGTCGGGGGATTACTTTCTGGGGGCACTGTGAGCCGCTATGCCCAGACTGCTTTGATATCGAGCAGTTGCCGCGGGTCGTCGATGACCAGCCGCGCCCCGTGCTGCCAGAGTTCTTCGCGGCTGCGAAATCCCCAACTGACACCGATCGGATCCAGGCCCGCGTTCCGTGCGGTCTGCATATCGACCGACGAATCTCCCACGTAGGCGAGGCGGGCAGGCTCCAATCCCAGTTCCGCAGCGACGGCCCAGGCCCCTGCGGGATCGGGCTTCTTGGGAATTCCGTCCTTTTGGCCGGCGACCACCTCAAAATGCCACGCTGGCAAGAAGTGATTCACGCACTGACAGGTGAACGGGTGGGGTTTGTTCGAGAGAACGGCCAGTCGAATTCCCCGGCGACTGACTTCGTCGAGCATCTCTCCAATGCCGGGATAGAGCCGCGTGTGTCGGTTCCAGCCCTGGGCATAGTGCCGGGCGAAGCCGGCCGCACAATCGGTCACCACCTCGGGCAGGCGGTCGGCCGGAGGGAGGGCCCGCTCAAACAGCACGCGTACACCGTCCCCCACAAATTGGCGGTAGCTCTCGAGGGGGTGAACCGGAAAACCGAGGTCGCGCAGTGCTGCATTGGCCGCTTCGGCGATGTCGCGGAGCGAGTCGATGAGCGTGCCGTCGAGGTCGAAGACGATCGCCGGGAACTGGGGGGGGCCGGAACTCAGCGAGGGTTTACTCATGTTCGGTGGGCTCGGGGCCAGCGACCCCTTCCTGGAGCACAGTGTTCCCCTCGGCGGTTCGCAATTCGATCCGGGGTACCTTCATTCCAAACTCGGTGACCACCAATTGGCCCGAGCCCTTGTTGCCCTCGACGAAGAAGACCATGGTCTCTTCATGCGTTTCTCCAAAGGTGCCCGGCAGATCGTAGCGGGTGGAGGAAACAACGCCGATCTGCTGCATGAACGTGGAATTCCCCTGAAACTGCCGAACCCAACGTTCCCCTTCCGGATCCATCATCCAATGCATGCCCCACCAGCCGCCGCCGCCACACAAAACCAGTCCCAGTGCGGCGAGGAGGAACAGCGTGAACAGCGGCCAGCCGCCCCCACTCTCTTCGGAGGGCTCCGCAACGGCCGGGTCGGAAGCCGCCATGTTCGGAGGCAGGGAGGGTGGGACTGTTTGCTTGTGTTCCGACATCAGCACACCTTTAGAATTGACCTTCCCGGGACTCGAAATGGGTCGGCTTGTCCAGCAAAGGGCGGCCCGCTTCGATCCAATCCGCCACCCACAGCAGCAATTGATCCGTGGTGACACTCGGCGATCCCCATAGGGACCGCGCCAGGTCATTGCGGCTCAGCAGAGCGGTGCCCGATTCGCATCCCGTGAACTCGACCGGTACATTCCACCGGCGGGCGAGGCTTTCGCAGATCACGCGAACCGACAGGACTTCGGACCCCGTCACGTTGACGATCCAGGGGGGGGAGGTCAAGTGCTCGAACGCGCAGAGCGTCTGTGCATTGGCATCTCCCTGCCAGATCGTGTTGAAATATCCCATGGAGAGGTCGACCGGCTGCCGGTGCCACACCCTGCACGCCAGGTCGACCAGCACCCCATAGCGCAGGTCGCACGCATAATTCAGCCGGATCAGCGCGGAGGGAATGCCCAACGCCCGGCTGCCGTACTGGTACAAGCGTTCGCGACCCAGGCAGCTCTGGGCATATTCCCCCAGCGGTTGGGGTGGATCTCCCTCGCGCGAACCTCCCTCAGCCACGGGGACCAAGCCGTAAATGTTTCCGGTCGAGAAGGCCACCAGCCTGCTATCCGGGAACTTCCGGCAGAGATCGGCCGCGAGGAGAGTGTTCATCGCCCAGGTCAGGGGTTCGTCTCCCGTGGAACCAAATTTGCGTCCCGTCATCGCGATCACATTCGCGGCCTGAGGCAGGTTGCGCAGCTGCTCAGGATTCAGCAGATCACAGCGGAGCGTGTCGATCCCCTGGGCGTGGAACAGGGCTTCACCTCCGTCACCGAAGCGGGACACGGCAATCACCCGACCGCGGTGCCCCACCCGGTTCCAGGCCCGGCGTGCCATGCGGGCGAGCGACAACCCCATCTTGCCCCCCGCTCCCAGCAACAGCAGGTCTCCTGAGAGCTGCCCCAGCACATGGCACACCTGATCGGTCGGGCGGGAGAGCAGCTCTTCCAGATCCTCCACCGAGACCACGCGCTCGGGCCAGGCGGTGTTCACCACTCGGTCCCCAGCATGACGGAACTCAGCCCGCTGCCGATGCCCAGCCAGGCGACCCGGTCGCCCGGTTGGACATGCCCCGCTGCTTCTCCCAGGGCGGCCGTCATGGGAAGCGCGACCGCCCCCGTGTTTCCAAGGAATTCCACCGTCGGGAAGTCAAGCAGGGGATTGAGCCCCAACCGTTCCAGGAGCATTTTCCGATGGACCTTGCCGACCTGGTGAGTGACCACTTTGCTGATCGAGTCGAGGCCCCAGCCCAATGTGTCCAGGAAGGCGGTCCAGGTTTCCCCCGCCAGACGAACGCCCGCGTGCAGCAGAGCCTCGGAATCCGTCTGCATCCGGGGACGAGAATCGCCGGCTGTCCCGTTGTCGATCCCGCCGGCACACAACTGGTGGGCCGACGTATCGGCCCGCAGGACTCCTCCCACAAGGCGCCGCCCCGTGCGGCTCAACCTGCGATCGCAGAGCAAAATGGCCGCCGAACCGGAACCAATGGTCAATGATGCGAAGGCGAGTTTGACCTGCTGACGGGTGAGGTCGTGGGTCGCCAGCAGCGAATCAATGGTCCCCTCGACCAGGTCGCGTCCCATTTCCGTCCCCACCACAAGTCCCGCTCGAATCTGGCCCAGTTCGATCATGTTGGCAACGGCCAGTACGCCGTTGAGCAGCCCCAGGCAGGCGTTGCTCAAATCGCAGACGAGGGAATCCGCAGGCAGCCCGGTCGCATGGTGGACTGCTGCCGCCGTGGCTGGTTCGAGTTGGTCGCGGCAGACGGATCCGTGAATCAGGGCGCCGATCTGGCTGCGGTCGATGCCAGCTTTTTCAATCACCGCATTGGCGGTTTGAGCACTGATCTGTCCGGGCAAAACCCCCCGGGGCCAGAATCGGCGTTCACGAATGCCGGTCATCAATTCGAGACGGCCAGCGGGCAGTTGCAGCCGCTCATAGACGGCGGCCAGCCGCTCTTCAATGGAGGCCGAAGAGACCACCTCCGGCGGAAGGGTACAGGCCAATGCCTCCAGGCAGACGTGACGATACCTCATGCCGTGAACTTTCCCTCACGGCTTCTTCGATGGAACCAGTTCACGCAGGGAAAGGTCACGATTCCGAGCGAACCGCGACACGCGTGGCGGGATCCAGCTGCCCCATGAGATCGCTGATCTGGCGCAGTTCCAGATCCCGCTTTTCATCGGGAGGTGCCATCGGATCGCGGAACGCCAGCCGCCGAACACTGCGGATATACCGCAAACCTTCCAAAACAAGGTCGCGTTGCTGTGTCGTCAGTTCCAGAGCCAAGGAGTCACTCATGACGGTGGGCAAGGTCGAGAGGGCAGGGTCGTTGAATAGTCGGAATCGTTCCTGGAAGCCAGCCGCGGCACCCCGCCGCAGACTGTGGTGGAAAGATTCGCCATCATGACGAACCACTTCGCCGATATGCTACGATTCTCCGAAGAGTTTCTCAACCGGCCCGCCTCATTTTCAGCCGCCTGCCGAAACCCGACCCTCTCGGGGCGGGAGTGGATCCATTCCCAGATTTCCGCGCGGAATTCCACAGATCTTCTCTTCGACCAGCCCCCTCCCGGACTTCGCAGATTCCGGGTCCTCCCGGGCAACCCCTTCGACCGTTGCAACCCAAGAGAGAATTTCTCTCATCCCCGTCCCTCCCACCCCACCCCCGCCGCAGTTGGACCGCCACGGCCAGACTGATACCATTCCGTCACCATGATCGTCCTGATCGACAACTACGACTCGTTCACCTACAACCTCGTCCAACGGCTGGGGGAGATCGATCCTGCCGTCGATGTGAGGGTCTTCCGGAACGACCAGATCTCCCTCTCCGAGATCGAGCAATTGCGTCCCGCACGCATCATCGTCTCGCCCGGGCCTTGCGATCCCGACCAGGCCGGCATCTCGAAATCTGTCGTCGCCCGGTTTGGTCCCGAAATTCCTTTGCTGGGGGTCTGCCTTGGCCATCAGTGCATCGGCGAGGTCTTCCAATGGAAGGTCAATCGGGCTGACCGGCTGATGCATGGCAAGGTATCGCAGGTTTACCACGACAACCTCGGAGTCTTCGCGGGGCTTTCGAATCCCTTCGTCGCCACCCGTTACCACAGCCTCGTGGTCCGCCCCGATGACGTCCATGCCGACCTCGAAGTCTGTGCCTGGACCTCAGATCCGGGCGTCGAACGCGAGGTGATGGGGGTCCGTCATCGCCGCTACCCCATTCACGGCGTGCAGTTTCATCCCGAAAGTTTTCTGACGGTCGAAGGGATCATTTTGCTGAAGAACTTCCTGCAGCTCCCCTCCCGGAACGCCTAAATGCTTACGATTGCAGAAGCCTGGGAGGCGATCGAAGGGGTGGTCGAGCCTCTTCCCCGGCAACGTGTTCCCCTTGCCGAATCTCTGGGGCTGGTGTTGGCCGAGAACATCGTCGCCGACCTCGATTCCCCTCCGTTCGACAAGGCGCTCATGGACGGCTACGCCGTGCGGGCCGCCGATGTGGCGACGCTGCCCGTCCGACTGCAAGTCGCTGGTGAGGTGCTGGCCGGGCAGGTCAGTGCGCGCGGTCTGGCACCCGGCGAGGCGATCCGCATCATGACCGGGGCTCCTCTCCCGGCGGGAACCGACCTGGTCATTCCCGTGGAACAGTCGGCCCTCGAGGGGGCGACCGTGACGCTGCAGCCTCCCGCGGTTCCCGTCGGTCGGAACGTCTTGCGACGGGGCGAGTCGACCCGCCAGGGAGCCGTGGTGGTCCCCGCCGGTCGGGTCATCCGTGCTGTGGAGGTCGGTTGCCTCGCCGAAGTGGGGCAGCACAGCGTGCCTGTCCACCGGGCACCGCGGATCGCGGTGCTGGCGACGGGAGACGAACTGGTGCCGGTCAGCGATCGTCCCGGGCCGGGCCAGATCCGCAACAGCAACGAGGCGATGCTGGTGGCACAGTTGCAGCAGGCGGGTTACGCGGCCTATCCCTTGGGGATCGCCCGTGATGATGCCGCCGAACTCAAACGGAAAATCATGCAGGGACTCGAGTACGATGTGCTCGTCCTCTCGGGAGGAGTCTCGGCGGGCAAAGTCGATCTCGTTCCGCTGGCCCTCGCCGAGACGGGTGTCGAGACGGTCTTTCACAAGGTGAAGATTCGTCCTGGGCAGCCGCTGTATTTTGGCCGGCTCGACCGCAGTCGACCGGCCAATCGGCCGCTTTTGCCCGGCAGCCTCGCCGCCAATCGGCCCAACGCCTGGGTTTTCGGACTCCCGGGGAATCCGGTCAGCAGTCTGGTGTGCTGCGAGCTCTTCGTCAAACCGGCCCTGAGGCGTTTGGCGGGCTTGGCCGAGGTCCGTCCCCAGCCACTCTACGCCCGGTTGCAGCAGTCGCATTTCAACGGGGGTCAACGCCCCACCTATCATCCGGCCCGCCTGACGCAGACCCCCAGTGGTCCCGAGGTGACCCCGGTCCGCTGGATTGGATCGGCCGATCTCAGCGCCACCGCCTCGGCGAACGGGATGATTGCCTTCGAAGTTCCCAACCGGGAATACGCCGCCGGCGAATGGGTGGCGGTCTACCCCTGGTAAAAGGGTGTCATCGTCAGCCCCGGTTCCCCGGGTCAATACGGTTCCCCGAGTCACCCCATTTCCCGGTCAACGTTGTTCACAGCGGATCCGAGTACGACCTGACAAGAGGAGCGCGCAGGATGGCGACCATGAAGGCCCTGGTGAAGCGGCGGGCCGAGCCCGGTTTGTGGCTCGAGGATGTGCCCGTTCCCGAGATGGGGATCAACGACGTTCTCATCCGGGTTGATCGCACTGGCATCTGCGGGACCGACCTGCACATCTACAAGTGGGACGCCTGGGCGGCCAAGACCATTCCCGTCCCCATGGTGGTCGGGCATGAATTCGTGGGTGAGATTGTCTCGGTGGGGTCGAACGTCAACGACTTTTTTCCTGGCGATGTCGTGAGCGGGGAAGGGCACGTCGTCTGCGGCCGGTGTCGCAACTGCCTCGCCGGTCGCCGCCATCTCTGCAAAGATACCAAGGGAATCGGGGTGAACCGGCCCGGGGCGTTCGCCGAGTATCTCGTGCTGCCCATGACCAACGTCTGGCACCACCGGCACGACATCGACCGCGACGTGGCCTCGATCTTTGATCCGTTTGGCAACGCCGTGCACACCGCGCTGTCGTTTCCCGTGCTGGGGGAGGATGTGCTGATCACCGGGGCCGGTCCCATCGGGGCGATGGCCGCCGCCATTGTGAAGCACGCCGGTGCCCGCCACGTGGTCATCACCGACATCAACGACTATCGGCTGGACCTCGCCCTGAAGCTGGGGGCTACCCGCACGGTGAATGTCACGCGCGAGTCGCTGGCCGACGTCCAGAAAGAGTTGGGGATGAAGGAAGGGTTCGACGTGGGGCTTGAAATGTCGGGCAGTCCCGCGGCGTTTCGCGCGATGCTCGACAATATGGCCCACGGCGGCCACATCGCCATGCTGGGCATTCCCACCGAGCAGATCGCGATCGATTGGAACATCGTCGTCTTCAACATGCTGACCATCAAAGGGATCTACGGCCGGGAGATGTACGAGACCTGGTACAAGATGACGGTCATGCTCGAAAGCGGGCTCGATATCGGTCCGGTCATCACGCACCGCTTTCATTACACCGAATTTGAGCGGGGATTCGAGGCGATGAAGTCGGGCCAATCGGGGAAGGTCGTTCTGTCGTGGCGCGATTAGCGCTCGACAATCCCCCGGCCAACAGCTCCTGTCGCCTCCGACGTCAGCGAGGCTGTGGATCCCGCGTCTGGTTGTTCCGTTGTTCTCCAGCCTGATCGTTCCATGCACGACGCCTATCGCCAGCATCTCGCCAGCACGCTCGAATCGATCCGCCAGGCCGGCACCTGGAAGGGCGAACGGGTCATCGACAGCCCGCAGTCGGCGCATATCGATGTCGCCACCGGCGGTAATGTTCTCAACCTGTGCGCCAACAACTATCTCGGACTCGCCGACGATGTTCGGGTCCTGCGGGCGGCCCATGCCTCGCTCGATCGCTGGGGTTATGGTCTGGCCTCGGTCCGCTTCATTTGCGGCACCCAGGGACTCCACAAGCAGCTTGAGAAGTCCCTGTCACAGTTCCTGGGGACCGATGACACGATCCTCTACAGCAGCTGTTTTGACGCGAATGGCGGGCTGTTTGAGACGATCCTGGGCCCCGAGGACGCAGTGATCTCGGACGAATTGAATCACGCGAGCATCATCGACGGGATCCGTCTCTGCAAGGCCCAGCGGTATCGTTACCGCAATTGCGATCTGTCCGATCTGGAGGCGAAACTGCAGGAGGCCGAAGCTGCCGGAGCCCGGTTCAAGCTGGTCGCCACCGATGGTGTGTTCTCGATGGACGGGTACATCGCCCCACTCGCCGAGATCTGTAGCCTCGCTGACAAGTACCACGCCCTCGTGATGGTCGACGATTCGCATGCGGTGGGGTTCATCGGCCCGACAGGCCGGGGCACTCCCGAACTGCATGGCGTGCGCGACCGGGTCGACATCATCACCGGGACGCTGGGCAAAGCCCTCGGGGGGGCCAGTGGCGGCTATACCTCCGGTCGGCGCGAGATCATCGAGTTGTTGCGGCAGCGGTCGCGCCCCTACCTGTTCTCGAATACTCTCGCGCCCCCGATTGCCGGCGCTTCGCTGGAAGTGCTGCAGATGCTGTCGGAATCGACCGCACTCCGCGACCGGCTGGAAGACAACACCCGGTTCTTTCGGGCTGAGATGCAACAGCGTCAATTCCGCATCGTCCCCGGGACCCACCCCATCTGCCCGATCATGCTGGGAGATGCGGCGCTTGCCGGGCGGATGGCCGAGGCGATGCTTCGTCGCGGGGTGTATGTGATCGGCTTTTCGTACCCGGTTGTTCCCCTCGGCAAGGCCCGCATCCGCACCCAGATCTCGGCCGCCCACACCCGGGACGATCTGCAGTTCGCCATCGAGGCGTTTACCGCCGTTCGCCAGGAGTTGGGATTGTGACCGACACCGAATTCGTCCCCCGTCGTCCCTCCGCCGCGGCGGTGCTCTCGCTGATCGGCAACACCCCCTGTGTGCCCCTGCGGTTCGAGCCGGAGGGAATCACCCTGTACGCCAAGTGCGAGTTCCTCAATCCCAGCGGCAGCATCAAGGACCGCCTGGCGAAGACCGTGCTGGTTGATGCCGAGAAGCGGGGACTGATCGGACCCGGTTCGATCATCGTCGAGTGCACTTCCGGGAACACCGGAATTGCCCTGTCGATGCTGGGGACGGCGATGGGCTACCCGGTGCGAATTCTGATGTCGGCCGGAGCCAGCCAGGAGCGCCGGCAGTTGATCCAGCAGTTGGGGGCGGAACTGGTGCTGTTCGAGAGTGGGGGGCGGTACCAGACCGGGATCGAGATGGCCCGACGAATGGCCGCCGAAGATCCCCGCTGTTTCCTCACCAACCAGTTCGAAAACCGGCTCAATGTGCAGGATCACGAAGAGTGCACCGGTCAAGAACTGCTGCGGCAGGTGCCGGGGCGGATTGATGCGTTCGTCACGGGTTTCGGGACCGGGGGCACCCTGGCCGGGGTGGGCCGGGCTGTGAAGGCCCGCTATCCCCAGGCGCGGATTCTGGCGATGGAACCAGCCGAGGCGGCCCTGTTGGCGGGGGAATGTCCCTGCTGCCACTTCATCGAGGGGGTGGCCGACGGCTTCATTCCGGAACTGCTGCGCGATGCTCCGCTCGATGGCGAAGTGAAGGTCTCAAGTGCCGACGCGCTTGCGATGACCTGGCGGCTGCACCGGGAATTTGGCTTGCTGGTTGGGACATCGTCTGGGGCGAACGTGGTCGCCGCGCTGCGCACGGCCCGTGAACTTCCCGCCGGGGCCTGCGTGACCACGATTCTGTGCGATCGGGCGGAACGCTATTTCAGCACCGCGCTGTTCCAGCATCCGGCCGACCAACCTCCCCGGTTTCCGACGTCGCCCCCAGGCCGCACCCGGTAGGTCGTGAGAATGCCCGAGCCCTCCCCTCCGGTATCGTCCTTGCCGGTGTCGCCGCCGCCAAGCAGAGGACCGGTCCAGTTCGATCTGCTGGCCAGTGGCTCCAGCGGCAACGCCAGCCTGCTGCGGGTGGGCGACCGCCGGTTGTTGCTGGATGGTGGACTGCCCCCAGCGCGCCTGTCCAAACTGCTGGCCGAGGTGGGGGTCGACTGGTCGGGGATCCATGCCTTTCTGCTGACCCATACCCATTCCGATCACTGGCATCCCGGGGTGATCGAGATGTTGGCCCAACGGCGGATACCCCTGTTCTGTCACGGTTCACATCGCAAGGCGTTGCAGGCGGGGGCGGCCGCGTTTGTGTCCTTGGGTTTCGCCGGTCTGTTGCGGTATTTCGAACCGGGACGAGTCTTCGAGCCGCTTCCGTCGGTCCGCTGCCGGCCGCTGGCGGTCCCCCATGACGGGGGGGCCACCTTTGGCTTCCGGTTCGACGGGGCAGGGTGGGGTCTGGCGTATGCCGCCGATCTTGGATCCTGGGACCGGGACCTGGCGCCGGCCTTCGCCGATGTGGACCTGTTGGCGCTGGAGTTCAATCACGATCTGGACCTTCAGCGTTCCAGCCGTCGTCCCGGGTGGCTGGTCAACCGGGTGTTGGGCGATCATGGCCATCTCTCGAATCATCAGGGGGCGCGGCTGTTGAAGGAGTGTCTGCAGGCTTCGGCCAAACGGTTACCCCGGCATGTGGTGCAACTGCACCTCAGCCAGGACTGCAACACTCCCGAACTGGCCGCCCACGCCGCCCGGGCGATTCTCGATGAATTCCAGGTCGAGGCGATGCTCCACACGACCTGGCAGGGTCAACGCGGCCCCAGCATTGAACTGGTTTAACAATTCACGGCGGGGCTTCCGGTCGTGTCGCCCCAGGATTCCAGTGGTGATCCTTTCATCCGATTCAGGCCCTGTTAAGACGACGACGGCCACCAGTTGCGTGCCAACCGGAGGCGCTCGACTTTGTGTTCTTGTCCCATGTCCGAACATTTGGAGACATCGTCCTGTCGGCCGGAGAGTATCCCGCCGTTGCGGTTGGCGGTGATCTTCGCCGTACGGGGAAGCTTCGCAAACATCCAGAAAACCCTGGATTGCCTGCAATGCCAGACGGCAGTGGACCGGATCGATCTGCTGGTGACCTCAGACTCGCCCGCCCTCTTGCGGGAAGCGGAACGCCACGTTGGGGCTCGGGGGGTGCTGGTGAATCCCCGCTTCTTGCTAAACCACGCCTCCGAATTGGCAGGGGCCCGCCTGCTGGCGGCGCACGAAGCCACGGCGGAAATCATCACCATCGCCGAGGACCATTCCTTTCCCGACCCGAATTTCGCCGAGGAATTGTTGGCGGTCTTCGATCTTGATCCTCAGATCCAGGCCGCGTCTCCGCTCGTTCACAATCCCAATCCGGAAACTGCTGTCAGCCGGACCTAATTTGTCCTGGCACATGGGTGTCTGAATCCGATTCCCGGTTCCAGCCGTACGAGTGAGGCTGCCCGGCTCCCCTGGCATAACACCACGTATCGCCGAACTGCGTTCTTGTCGGCTGCGCGCGATGTGGGACTCATGCAGGCGGAAGGGCTGCTGCAGGCCGAGATTCGACGACCGTCTTCCAATGCCCGGTTCGTCCATTGCCAACAAACTGCGCTGTGGCACGTCAACATCAGTCGGCTGGGTCCGGCGTTGTGGGAGACATTCCACGGTGGCCGCGTTTTCGGTGCCGAAAGGGCCCGGTATGAGCGATGGGGCCAAGGCGTGCGATTGGTACGGGCTGGGCTGTTTCCTCTGGTGGCAGTGCGCAAAGTCATCCAGTGTAGCCACCAGTTATTTAGCAACAGTTTCCCCGTGCAATCCATGGCAACGCTGGCCTGCGCCAGCCTGCTGGCATTTGCCCATGCCTTCGGGGAGTCGGTCGGTAACATTCTCGGGAAGGGTGACAGTGCTGTTGAGGGTGCCAATTGGGAATACAACCGGGCCCGTTTTCTGAAGCCTGAAGAGCGGCACCTCGTTGTTTCCGAAGCTGCGTTCGCAGGCCTTCCCAGTCTCCAGGCGAAACGCTTCGAGACCCCCCGGCCACAAGCGATGATTCCTGATGGGTGAGCAGCTTCCGGCGGTGTCCGTCATCGTGGCGGCTTACAATTCGGACAGGTTTCTGCCGGGTTGCCTCGATTCCCTGAAGCAGCAGGGCTTCGGCGATTTCGAGACGATTGTCGTCAACAGCTCCCCTGAAACCCGCACCGCCGAGGTCATGTCGGCCTACCCGGACGTGAGGTTTTTCCAGAGCCCGCAGCGGCTGTTTCCGCATGCGGCACGAAATACCGGCGTGTCGCTCGCGCGGGGCCGGTTGTTCGCGTTCACCGACGCCAATTGTCAGGCCGACCCGAATTGGCTGGCCGAGTTGGTCGCTGCTTTCGCGGCCGGTCATGAAATCATCGGGGGCTGTATCGATTCGCGGGCCGAGCGGCTGGTTTCGCGGGCGATCTATGTCTTGAAGTATTCCCCCTACCAGCGGGGGCTGCCAGCCGGGCCAATCCCCATGGCCGCCACCGGGAGCCTGCTGGTCTCACGCCGGGTCTTGGAGTTGGTGGGTGGATTTGACGGGTCGATCTTCTGTGGCGATGCACTGCTCAGCTGGCAGGCCCGCGCCGCCGGTTTTTTGCCCTGGTTCCAGCCGCAGGCAATCGTGACGGACCAGGACGAACTTTACCGCTGGCGATTTCTCGCGGAACGGGTCACGCGAGGTCGGGAATATGGCCGGGTCCGGGCCGTGTTCGAGAACTGGTCGCGGCTTCGTCAGCTTTTGAGGATCTGCGCGACCCCCTTGGCCCTGGGGGCGGCATTGCTCGCCATCGGACGTCATTGCCAGCGGGGATCCCGCCTCGGAGACTTCCTGAAGACGTTTCCTTTCCTGTGTGTGGCGCAGGGCGCGTGGTGCCTCGGCGAAGCTTTTGGCTACCAACTCACTTCGTCTCAGGTCGATGCCGGCAGCCAATCCCGGGGCTGACGTGATTGTCTCCCCGAAAGAATGCCAGGGGCATTCGCAGGTGACTCACTCGTCGGGCACTGGAACAGGACAACTGGGGAGCAGGTGGCCACTGTCGGCCTTGAAGAGGAAAACCAACCGGGGCCGAAGGCTCCGCCGGGAGACTCAGGCCGGACGGATCCAACTGTGAATCTGACGGAGCCAGTCTTCGATGGCACGTTCGCACACGCCGGTCGTGGAGCCACTGGTCAGGATCGAGCAAATCGGGTCTCCCGGCCGAATGGATTGGCCGGGCATCGGAATGTCGCTGACCGGGGCGGGAGCGAAGCCCCCCGTCCAGCGGGGAAGATCGCGAGGAAATTCGGCCACGCCAGGTTGCGTCGCATAGACAACCCGCTTCGCGAAAACACGCCGCAGAAGACCGGGGTCGACAGTCTCGTTGACAGATGGCGCAAATTCGGGATCGGCCCGTCCGTCATCCCTCCGGGAAGTATCCGGACCCAATCCCGCTGTGTCCGCGGAGTCACAGGAAGTGCGGGTGGGGTTGCAGGCACAGGCGTGGTCCCGTAGCAATGGGCGCTGGAGAGACCACTCGAACAACTCCACCGAACCTGTGTAGCGCGGATTGATTTCCAGTAGCCAGGGAGTGCTCCCCTCCAGGCGAAAATCGCAGCCAAACAGCCCCCGCAACCCCAGGTGACCGACCAGTACCTGGCCGATGCGGTACAGGGCCGCCTCGACTTCGGGGGTCAGTTCTTCACCCACGATGTTGCCGTGCCAGGCATGCAGCGGGGTGCTGCTGCCTGTTTGGCAACTCCACTGGCGGGTTGACCCGATGTATTCCACCCCTCCTTCCCGAGCGAGATACAGTGCCGAGACATCAACCCCCGCCACCCGCTGTTGAAAGTAATACGGTTCCTGGGGGAGCGCAGTGGCGTGGCCCCGCCAGGGGGCGATGCCGCGTCCGCCCGAGCCCCGGCACAGCTTGATGAGCCAATGGCCATTGCCGGGAGGGGGTCGATCGGCGGGGCGAACGGGCAGAGCAGCAAGTCTCTCCTGTTCCAGAAGGTGATGAATTGTCAGGGGATCGCGGGCGAGGCGCAGGACCGGGGCATCATTCCCCCAGAGTGGAACGCGTCTGGCCAGCCTGGAGACGAGGCCTGGGCGGTTTTCAAGGCCTCCGGTGTAGATCCACGCTTGGGAGGGAAGGGTCGGCAGCCATTCGAGCAAGTGCCGCGTCGACCCCGGCCAAGGCCAGACAGAACTGATCTCCCGCAGGTCCCGGTCGGCATAGGCATCGACGCAGAGGGGCGGAAAACCGGCCCGGCAGGCGGATTGGGCCGCCGCCCGGGCACTGGACCCCAGAATCAACAGTGGGACGGGAGACGACACGACCATCGGCCTGCAGTGAGGGATCGAATCCGGAATCCCGGCGGGCGGGGCTGGCGACTGGCAATCCCGCAGAGCAGTTGTTATCAAAACGGGACTTCGGTGTCGTCGCCCGGCCACTCCTGATTGGAGTGGACGGTGGGAGGGCACCGTGTTTGTTTTGAGTTTTGCTGACCCCCGAAGAGAGAGACGTTCATGTCGATGTACATTGGTGAAGCCCTGTGCGGTGATGGAAATGAAGTGGCCCACATCGATCTGTTGATCGGTGACAAGTCGGGCCCCGTGGGTCAAGCGTTCGCCGAAGCCCTCGCCCGTCAGTCGGCCGGTCACAGCAACCTGCTGGCCGTGCTGACCCCGAACCTCGCCATCAAGCCCGCCACCGTGATGATCACCAAGGTCACCATCAAGGGGGCCAAGCAGGCCGTGCAGATGTTTGGCCCCGCTCAGTACGGCGTTGCCAAGGCCGTCGCCGACTGCGTTGAGCAGGGGATCATCCCCAAGGATCAGTGCGAAAATCTCGTGATCGTCTGCGGCGTCTTCATTCACTGGGATGCCAGCGACGACAAGAAGATCCTCGAATACAACTACGAAGCGACCAAGCTGGCCATCGCCCGCGCGATGAAGGGTGAGCCCTCCGCCAGCGAAATGCTCGCCAAGAAGAACACCGCCAAGCACCCCTTCGCGGGCAACTAAGGTCGGGCGGTCGCATTCCCCTCTTTGAAGGGCCCATCCAGCGACCGATGTTGATTTGAGTGCTGTTTCAGGCACGTTCCAGTTGGCTCTGGAGCGTGCCTTTTTTCGATCCCAAGCGGGGGGGCCGGAACCAGCGCCACCCCCGCAGACTTCTCGATTTCCCTTTTTTGATCCGGGGTTCAGGGCATGAAAACCATCCTCATCCAACTCGATACCGATCCGCTCCCCAGTACCTTCGACCGGGTGGTGGCGGTGGATGCCGACGTCGACCAGCTCTTTTCCTACGGCGGCGTGACTCCCGAAATGGTTGAGCCGCTGGTGCATGGGGCGATGTTCACCCGGGGGCCGAAAGACCTGAAGTCGACGGCGATTTTCATTGGCGGCAGCAACGTCGCGGCGGGAGAGAAGTTGCTGGCAAAAGTGCAGAAGGTGTTTTTTGGGCCCGTGCGGGTTTCGGTGCTGATGGATTCGAATGGATCGAATACCACCGCGGCGGCGGCGGTACTCTCGGCTCGCAAGCACCTGACCCTGGCAGGTTGTGAAGCGGTGGTCCTGGCGGGGACGGGCCCGGTGGGGCAGCGGGCCGCGCAAATCCTCGCCTCGGAAGGGGCCCGGGTCCGGGTGGCTTCCCGGTCGGTCGAGAGGGCCGGGCAGACCTGTGAGGCGATTCGACAGGCGCTGCCGCAGGCCCAGGTCATTCCGGTGGCCGCGGGCAATACTTCGGAGACCAGAGCCGCCTGTGAAGGGGCGGCGCTGGTGATTGCCGCGGGAGCCGCGGGTGTCGAACTGCTCTCAGCCGAAACCCGTGGCCAGTTGGGCTCGCTCCGGGTGGCAATTGATCTGAATGCCGTTCCGCCGGCAGGAATTGCCGGGGTGGAGGTCTTCGATAAGGGAACCGATCGCGGGGGAATCCTTTGCTATGGGGCGATCGGTGTGGGGGGCCTGAAGATGAAGATCCACAAGGGGGCCATTCGACGGCTGTTTGAGGCGAATGATGCGGTGCTCGAGACCGCCGCCATTTACCAGCTGGGCCTGGGCTTGGTTTAAGTGCCGGGATGGGGAACTTGCTTCCCTCCCAGTGATTGCGGTTCGTCAAAAAACCAGGGGCTGGATTCCAGGGAATCCAGCCCCTGCTGTCTCTGGCGGTGTCAAATGGCGAACCGTGCCCTGCGTTACTCGCAGACGAGTGGCGGAGTCGAAACCTCGATCGCTTCGTCATCGGCCGCTTCGTCAATCGCCACAAAAGCGCGGCGGGTTTCGCGATCATCATCGCTATTGACCGAACCGACCCGTGAACGTTCCAGCAGGTTGTAGCGGTCGTCGGCGAGCAGGATTTCACAATCCTCCTCGCTCTGTTGCTCGGTATCCATCAGGTCAAAAACCGAAACACGGTTGAACCCGTAGGTATTCAGTTCTTCGCCCCGGATAAGGACCGCAGTTCCCTCGTCGAGTCCGAGTCCCAGCAACTGCGGATGCAACCGCTTGAGGTGGGCCATATCTCCGTGACGGCTTCGTTGCGAGAAGTAGGGGTCGATCGCCGTTCCCGGCAGCAACCCCAGACCGTCTTCATAACCTTCGCCGATCACGTGTCGGTTCGAGACAGGATTTCCCCGCACCAGATAGCTCGCCAGCACCGAGGCACCAGCCGCCGAACCACCAATGGCCCCGTCGCGCCGCAGCAGATCACGCAGTTGTTGGTGAACCAGCGTGTCTTCCAAAGCGTCGATCACCCGCCATTGGCGCCCACCGGTGAACCAGACTCCCCCGGCCTGCTCGAACATGTCGGCAATCTGGGGATCGTTGGCTTGCTGGCGGTCTGCGATGTGCAGGCAAAGGGTGTTGGTGGCTCCCGATTCCTTGAGGAACCGCACCGTGTCCTCCGCATCGGGAGCGGTCTCTCCCGCCGCGGTGGTAATGACAATGATCAGGTTTTGCGGACCACCGGCATGTTCGATGAACTGTTCGACCGCCTCGCGGGGAACCTCACCACCCCCCGACAACACAACCGTTCCCTGGGGCAGTCCCTTTTCGTGGATCGGGTTGGTGTCGGGAAGTCGCGGATTCAGCCGACGGTTGGCCGAGCGTGCCAGAGCCAACAGGTCCACTTCATCTCCAGGCTGCAGCAGCTCGGTGCGGGGCGCCCGTTCGCTGGTTGGGGCAAGGCAGGTCATGACCTGAGAGTCGGACTCGTCGAGAACAGTCATCTTACGGCCCTGAACGACCAGAGTCGTTCCCTCGTCGATGCCCAAACCGACCAGCTCGGGGAAGCAAGAGAGGGCGTTCAGCAGTCGATCTTGTCGATGTCGCTTCAGGAAATGCTGATCGACCACAGTGCCCGGGAGGAAGCCGAAACCACGGTCGAGCTCCGGTTCGGGGTTGCCGCCTTTGATCATCACCTGGGACATGATGGCGGCACCGGCCGAGGTCCCTCCGATCACCCCTCCGCGCTCGAGCACCTTCCACAATTCCCGTTCGAAACGGGTATCGAGGTAGGCCTCGGTCAGTCGCGACTGATGACCGCCAATGAACCAGACCGCAGTCGCGGTGGTCAGCGGGAGGCAGAACGC
Organism: uncultured Planctomycetaceae bacterium; assembly: GCA_903861195.1. Classification (GTDB taxonomy): domain Bacteria; phylum Planctomycetota; class Planctomycetia; order Planctomycetales; family Planctomycetaceae; genus UBA10511. Next base: position 18,925 of record CAIOTJ010000260.1, read on the forward strand.
TTCGGAGTCGGCGACATCCCGCTCACGGGTATGCAGGAAGCAGAGTTCTTCGAGTTTCAGGTTGCGAAACGGAGCAATCCGGGGTTCGATTTCGGGAGTCTCGGCGGTCTCGCTGGCGGTGGTGATCACAACCAGTCGACAGCGGCCGCCGCCGCCATAATCCACAAACCGCTCCAGGGAGGCTTCCGAGAGACGACCGCCTCCAGAAATGAACAGCGTTCCGGTCACTGCGCGGGCTGGGTCAGCGGCCAGAACGGCCCGAGGGGTCGTCTTGGTGGGAGCGGCAGTCTGGGCCTCAACATCTCTCGCGACCAGCGGAAGGTAGACAAGAGTCCACACCAAGGCGCTCCACGCAATGGGGACCATTGCCCGAGGGGCGTTGCGTCGCAGGCGTCCCTGCCTGTGCAGCGGTTCAACAGACATCATGTCGCTCCTCCGGATGAACCTCGACCGTCGCGGTCAAACACGACCCAATCCAGCTCAACAAATGTTGAGTGCCAAGAATGTTCGTTCGGAACCGCAACTGTCATCGTAGGAAACAGCCTCCTGTCGGGAAAGCAATTGGCTCCCTGCCAAGTGCGACACTCCAGACATGCACCGCTTTCGATGCATGCGAAATCTATGCCTGAACCAATTTTTTCGCAATGGCAACCACTTTCAAGTGGCAATCATCGCGAAGAAAGTTGTTTCTAATCAACATGTTAGACAATCGCTCACGGGGGAAGGTTCCCGCAGATTGAGTTCCCCGAGTCAACTGGTGCACGGCAATTGGGCATTCGACGCGAATTGAGAGGCGATCGCCGCCGGCCGGGGTGACTGGCCGTGGGCTGGCGATTCGCGGACCTCACTGAGTGAATCAATCGGATTCTCGCTCTGAGAAAGGAAATCTTCTCGGGGATTTTTGAGAAAAAACTGACAACTTCCATCGACTTTGTCAGCAGACTGCCTTTGAGGCAGTTCCTGAGGGAATTGCCTGGTCTGCCTTTTCGTATCGATGGTGATTTCTATCGATTGTGAGTGATGTGATGTCGCTGGCATCGTCCTTTCAACTCCAACTTGTGTAGAATTGCACTCACACCTGCTCGTCTCCGCACTGAAATTCCAGCGTGACGTTTGAATCTGATGACCAATCATTCCGTTGCTCCGAGTGGGGTGGCTGCACTGCGGCTGTTCGCTTTTGTTTGTTGGCTGGTCGGCTCTGCCTGGATCGGGTCACCCGGCGCTACGCAATTCGTTGTCGCGGCTGAGGAGGTTCCTACGGTACGGATTCCCGCCGCGACCGCCTATGTCTCACCCAATGCCGACGGGGCCCGGGTGAACGAACAGGGGGTTCAGCGCTGGGTGGGGCCAGACCAGCAGTTGCTGTTTTTCGGAGAGTTCGCCAAACCGGGCCAAGTCCGGGCCCGGCTGACTGTGTCGTTGCCTCCCGAGACCACCAGCCGCCTGCAACTCTCTCTGGGGAAGCAGACACTCACCGCCACGGTCCAGGGAGCCCAGGAACCGGTGACGCTCGATCTGGGGGAGCTTTCGGTCGATGAGGCCGGCTATCAGAAGTTCGTGCTCGCCTCTCTCAACAAAGAGGGGGTGCCCAATGGACGGATCGAAGCTCTGGAACTCTCGGGGCCGGCGCTCGAACAGGCCCATTTCAACCTCGACGCCCGTCGAAATGCCGCTTCCGTCCACCTGGCCTACCCAGTGGATCGCAATGCCGAAGTCGCCTGGTTTTACAGCGAGGTCACCGCGGTTGAGGATCCCGTGACGACGTTTTACATGGCGTGCGGATTTCGGCGGGGCTACTTCGGGATGCAGGTCAACAGTCCCACCGAAAGACGAATCATTTTCAGTGTGTGGGATGCCGGGACGGGAAGCAGTGCCAACGATCGAAGTGAAGTGGCGGAAGAGAATCATGTCTCTCTGGTGGGGAAGGGAGAGGGAGTGCAGACCTCGGTTTTCGGAGGGGAGGGGACCGGGGGACACAGCCACCTGAAATACGACTGGAAGACGGGAGAGCCCCAGAAGTTCCTGGTCACGGCCGAACCGGTTGGAAAGGACCAGACGATCTACAGCGGGTTCTATTTCCACCCCGAAAAACATGAATGGATGCTGATTTCCAGTATGAAAGCTCCCAAGGATGGCCAGTTCCTGAAGGGGCTGCACGGATTCAGCGAGAATTTTGGCGGCAGCACCGGACATTTACGCCGCAAGGCGCTGTATGGCAACCAATGGGTGCGTTTGGCTGATGGCACATGGCAGGAGTTGACCGCTGCGACCTTCAGTCATGACCCCACCGGCCAAGAGCATCGCCGGGACCGGTTCATGGGGGTTGATCAGGGACAGTTCTTCCTGTCGCACGGGGGGTTTGTGCCGGGTTTCACCAAGTTTGGTGAACGCTTCGAGCGTCCCGCGGTGGGAACCCCCCCGAACCTGGCGGCCGGTGTTTTGCCTCCCCGCTGAGCGTCGACCGGGCAGTTCCGTGAGACTGACAGAGCCGGGTCAGGAAGGAGAGACACCGAGGACTCGGCTCCGCGTTGCAGCCGGAGATGGGGGAGGAATTCTCATCCTTCCCAAATCCCCGGCTCAGTCGAATTCGAGAGTTCCCCGGGTGATCCCCACCTGGTTGATTACCTGCAGTTCGTGCCAGACTCGGGGGCCGCGCGAGCGTCCGGCCAGGACCAGCGCGTACTGTGTCAGCAGTGCCTGGGTTTCCGCAGCGGATTCACGCAGCAGTTCGACCCGAAACCGCTCCACTCCCGTCCCCTGCAGGCGGGGCACGTAAGGGGCCGCCGATTGGGCCCGCGCGTTGAAGAGAGTATTTCGGCAACCCACGTCGGCCAGAAGGGGGTGCGATTCCCCCACATGATCTTGCAATTCGACCCGGTGACGGTCGCATGGTCGGCCGCAAGTGTGGAAGTCGGTCCCGTTCGATAGCACATGCGAGAACACACAGTGTTCCATGTGGAACATCGGCACATGCTGGTGCAGGACCAGATCGAACCGGGTCGGGTCGATCCGGCCGAGCAGATCCAGCAACTGCTCGAGATTGAGATCATAACTGGGGACCAGTCGCTCGAGCCCGGCCTGAAGCAGCAGATCCGCCGTGAGATCATTCGCGACATTCAGGGAATAGTCTCCCCAGAGCTTCACCTGGGGTGCCTGTTCGCGGAAGTATTCGAGGCCCGCCAGGTTGCGGACCAGGACGGCGTCCGGCTGACAGCGGGCTACCTGGGCCAGCAGCCCCTCTTCTGACGGTTTGATGATCCGTGGAATGGCAACGGCCACGGTCACTCCGGCCTGGCGGCAGGCCGCGACGGCCTCGGCCGAGCGGCGCACCTCTTCAAAATCCAGCAGGATCGATTCCAGGGGCGGGAGTCCCGCGGGAGGATTCCACCGCAGGACCTCCGTGACCTGCTCCAGAGAGCGGCACAACACCGACAGCCTCGACTCGGCGGAGCTTCCCGGGTTGGTCACCGGCCAGCGCTGGCTGGCCGACTGCCGCAGGCTGGACAGCGCTGTCCGATCGACGGGCAGGGAAAGCCGGTTCTGCCGGGCCGATTCGAGAGCGGCGACCGCCTGGCGGCGCAGTTCATTCAACACACTCTTGGGGACCATGACCGGCAGCGAGTCGTCCACCCCGGAAACGTCAGCCGCGTCGAGGTGGCGAAATTCGATGTCGGCGAGCTGGAAGGGGGTTCCTCCCAGACGCCCGAATTGTTCCCGGACCAACTCGCGGGTGAGAGGATGTTTGCGGGCCGCTTCGACAGGCTGCGGCGTAGCGACCTCAACCTGGTGCCCGCACCCGTCATCAACCCGGACCCGCAGCGCCTGGCCGGGACATCCCAGAAAGGTGAACCGCAGGGGAATGCGCTGGGGGACGACCGAAGGGGCGAATGAACGCTCCAGTCGGCGGCGCAGCGCGGGGTCGTCGGTTCGCCAGACCATGGCTCCCAGGGGGATCGCCCGCAGATTCAGATCCCCCCGCCCAAAAGCCAGCGCCACCACGCGTTGGCCCTCGCGGACCGATTCGCGTACCTCGAAGACCCGGCCTCCCTGCTCATCCTGCTCGGGATGCCCTTCGTCGAAGACCAAGCCATCGCCGGGCTTCACCGGCAGGCCGGCCAATCCCAGGTGCGAACTGGCCAGCTGGACCAGAACTTCCGTGCCCGTCACCTCGACCACAGTGCCGACCTGCACGCCGCGGTGCTTGGGAAAACGTCCCTGCACCAATTCCTGGTGATTCACCCCGGACAGGAAGCCGTGCGTAAACCCTCGCGAAAAACTTTGGGCCAGGTCGAGCTTTTGCTGGGGATCGAGTGTGAAGGGCTGGTCGTGGGCGGCCGCGTCGAGGGCCGCCCGATAGGTTTGAGTGGTGGCGGCGACATAGTGGGGGCTCTTGAGCCGGCCTTCGATCTTGAGGCTGCAGACGCCCGCCTCGGCCAGCGCCGGGACCAGGTCCCACGCCGCGAGGTCCTGGGGGCTGAGCAGATAGGCCTTGTCTTGCAGGTCGCGTTGCTGACCATCGACGAAGAGCTGATAGGGTTGGCGACAGGCCTGGGCGCATTGGCCGCGATTGGCACTGCGTCCTCCCAGCGACTCGCTGGTGAGACATTGTCCGCTGTAGGCGACACACAGTGCGCCATGGACGAACACCTCGAGGGGAAGATTGGTGCCCCGACGGATGCGCGCGATCTCTTCAATCGACAGCTCGCGGGCCAGAATGACCCGTTCGACCCCCAGGCGGCGGACGAATTCGATTCCCCGCCACTCGCTGAGGGTCATCTGGGTTGAACCATGCACGGCAAACGCCGGAGCCATGGCCCGAACCAGCCGGGCGATCCCCAGGTCCTGCACAATGACGGCGTCGGCCCCGGCGTCAATCACCTGCGCCAGGTAGTCCGCCGCCCGCTCGAGCTCATTCGCGAAGACCAGGGTATTGAAGGTGACATATCCCCGAACCCCGTGGCTGTGCAGGTAGGCCAGGGTTTCGGGGAGTGCCGCGAGGGTGAAGTTGGTCGCCCGATGGCGGGCGTTGAAGTCATCGAGGCCGAAATAGACGGCGTCGGCACCGTTCGCGACGGCGGCCCGCAGGGCTTCGGGATCGCCGGCCGGAGCCAGCAATTCAGGAAGAATCGAGGAGAGCAAAGACGCAGCAGGACTGTCAGACAAGGGAGGGGTACCGCCAGAGAACCGGAGACCGCAAGTCATGCATCATATCGGTTCGCGGTCCAACTCGCTTGGCTGCCGCCGGAATTCAGACGGCCCCTGTCGCGCGGGGAGTGGAACCACCGAAGTCCCGGGATCAATCAGTCTTCGAGCGTGGCTTCGATGGAGCCGGGTTCGACCAGAGGTTCAGTTCCCCCCAGTTCCCAGGTGCGGATGCAGTTTCGATATTTTGAGACCCCGACCGGAGCGAGTTCCAGGGAGTCGATCAGTCTCCGCACCAGTTCGGGCATCACGCCGCGGAACTTGAACTCGCAGATTCCATAGTTGACGAGAAAGGGGCGTTGATCGGCCCGCTGTCTCAGAGACCAGTCTTCGACCGGAGCACCCGTGAGATTGCGGTCGATGGTGGCCCGCACCGTCCCCTCCGGAAGCACGCCGAACCAAGCCTGGCGGTCGTATTCGACGAGGCAGACGGGTGCCATTCGGCAACGTCGGAGCTGGCTGTGGAAGCGGTGGCCCTCCCAGTCGTCGTCAGGACGTTCGCCAAATCGGCCAATCAGCGCCAGTGGGATCGACGTGCGGAGCTTGCGGACCACAGTCCCCCGCTTGAGTTTCCGTTCCAGATAGAGTTCGGAGCCATCGCCATATTGCCGGAGGCGGAATTTCATCAACCCAAACCGGCCCCGGCGGCGGAAGACATGCCGTTCGGGAGTGTCGCAATAGAGAGTCGTGATGTGGTAGGCGCCGTTCGGGCCCGCATGCGGATCCACCGACAGATGCTCCCCCAGCAGGGTGGACAACCGCTCGGCCTGTTCGAGAGTGGCGAGGAATTTCAGTTCGTGCGACGACAGGCGATCGGAGGAACCGAGTTTCAAAGAGGGGGATTGGGCGGCCTGATGCTCGATGGACGACGACATGTTCGATCTGCGACTTCAGAGAAACCTGGGCCGGGAAACACGTGCCGGGACACCCTTGATGACGGCGACCGGCGGCGAACGCCCGAGAATCTTTCTGGGCAGTCTCACTGGGCTTCACCATTTCTTCATCATTTCAGTCACCGCCAAGATCGAGAGACCGCCACGCGAATCAGTCAAATCCCCTGGTCTCGGTGATAACGGTTGTGTCAGTTGTTGGGATTGGGGTGAAATGCAATTCCGGCGGAAGGCGCAGGTCAAACCCAGGCCTTGGAGCCCAAACCAAACACCGCCGACTTTGGGGGGGGCGCACGAGGAGGGGAGGACTCCTTGCGCAACCCTTGCGGCAGACGACTTGCCGGCCGATTTCCATGCGGGGGCTGAGGGAGCAATTGTGCCAGTCGCCAAGGGAAATGTCTGGAAACCAAACACTCGGTGACCCGGGGAGCGGGTTGCCGCATTGGGGAGCTTGTCGTTTCACCAGCTGGCGATCAATGAACTTGCGTCCCAGATTCGACCTGTTACGCTACTGCGATCGAATGTCTTCCTGCGGTTCCTCGTCAATTCCGTTCAACAGTCGATTCCCCGGAGCAGGCACTCATGAATTCCCAAGACTCGTCGACGCATGCGCTCTTCGCAGAAATCCGCGAAAAAATGGCTGTGATGCATCGGGCCTCGGGGTTGGCCGTCCGGGGTCAGCATCCGGGAACCATTGGCGTGGTCCATGCGCTGTTCGAGGTGTCTGATCTTCCCGCCGAACACCGTGTCGGGCTGTTTTCGGAACCTCGTATTTTTGACGCTTGGATTCGCTTTTCGAATGGCAGGAATACAACGGATCAGCGTCCGCCCGACGTGCATGGAATGGCCATTCAGGTGTTGGATGTTCCTGGAAATCGGGCCGGTGGAGATCCCGCCCGGTCACGCGTCCAGGATTTCCTGCTGGTGGATCATCCGGTGTTTTTTGCCCGCGACGCCCGCCATTTTCTGGAATTTCTGCAGATCAAACTGCAGCCGGCGGGAGCAACTCCCGCCGATCGGGTGGCGGGGGAACGGCAGCAGGCGGCGGAACTGGTGGGGAAGTTTCCGGTTCTCGCGAAGTTCTTCTCGCAGCCGGGGAATGTGCTTGGGGCGGAGTACAACAGCCAGACCCCCTATCAATTCGGCCCCCGCGCGGGGCGTTGGTTCGCCAAGCCGTTGCCCGCTGAGACGCCGCTTCCCCATGGCCAGGATGTTCCGGACAAGCTGTCCTGGGCCCTGCGAGACAGCCTGGCCCAATCCGGGTTTGAGATGCGGTTCGCATTTGGGATCCAGTTGCAGTCGGATCTTGAACGGATGCCTCTCGAGGATGCCTCCGATCCCTGGACAGGGGCCCCCTGCATCACGCTCGCCACGATCACCATCCCGGCGCAGGACTTCAACCGCGCGATCCCCGCGCACTTTGCCGAAGCGCTGGAATTCGATCCGTGGCATGCTCTGGTCGAGCACCTGCCGCTGGGCAGCCTCAACCAGGTGCGGCGACTGGTCTATGAAGACAGTCGGATGGCACGACGGCAAGCCCGTGACATTCGCGCTGGTCAACCCATCGCGAACGAAGAACTCAACCGCCAGACCCTGCAGCGGTACTTCGACTGCTTCACGCGGAGGGATGGCCTGGGAATGCGGACCTGTCTGCATCCCGATGTGGAGTTTCAGGATATTGGATTTCATCTGCATGGCGACGAAGTGGGGACAATGTGGACCATGATCACCACCCCCAAACATCCCGCCCAGGTCGAACGCCCGATTGAGGTTCGCGTTTCCAGCCTCTCCGTGACGGGCAATGGGGGAGATGTGACGTGGTCCTGCGATTACCTCCTGGTCCCGGAAGGTGGGGGAGATCCTCTGAAGGTTCACAACGATGTGAAGTCGAGCTTCCGGTTCGCTGACGGCTTGATCGTCTGGCAGCACGACACGCCGTTGGATTTCTGGGATTGGTTCCGACAGGTCAAACCGACTTTGGGGCGGATGATGGATTGGGGGCATCAGATCGAGGCGGCGATCGAAACTTTGACAGGAGTCGATATTCCTCCCGATATCGAGAAGCGGGCCAAACAGGGAGTGCGTGAGATGGGCCGCAAAAAGCTGGACCAATTCCTGGTGGATAATCCCGTCAATCGCCGCCGAACCACCGGCTGACGCCGTTTCACCCCGATCTCAGCAGGTTGACGAGCCCGTGCTGCGCAGGGCCCGAACGGCTGTGTTCTGGTCGTGTGAGGTTTGGCCCGAATCAGGATGCGTCTGGTCAAGATGCATTTGGAGTGGCGGGGGGAGGCGTGGCTGAGGTCGCTGCTGAGGCCGGCCCCGCTGTGGATCGGGTCCCCACCGACTCGACGACCAGCCGATAGTGCCGCAGCGATTTGTCAAACTGATCCCGGTCGGCTGGGCGGCGGCCAAATCCCACCGGCAGGTAGATGCCGCACAACTCCTGGAAGGCCTCTTGTGCGGGCCGGACGTGGCGCAGCGCCCTTCGGTAATCCCGATAGGTCAGTCCTTTCCGGAACCGGATTAGGCCTTGGCGTTCGGTGGTGCTGAGGGTGCCCAGCAACAGTTGGGCGATCGCTTCAGAAAAGATCCCGTTGGCGGCCGCCAACTGAGCCCGCCGGAGGTATTCATCGGCTGGAAGTTCTCCGGGAGGAGTGGTGCCGACCGAGAACTCCAGGGAAGACAGATTCCGCTCTGTTTCGATTCGCCGCGACCGCCAGTTGTTGATCAGACGGATGATGAGAAAGATGATGCCCGCCGCGAGGAGGACTCCCACGATTGATGGCAACAACTTGAGAAAGCCGATCAAACCCGAAGTATTGGGATCAAAATTCCAGCTGGGGAGCAGTTCGCGGAACCAGTCGAAGAACCGCTCGAGCCAATTGGGGGTGTCGACGCTGGGGGGAGGCTCAATCCGCAGCCGCGAGAACTCGGGTTGGGCCAACACTTCGTCCAGTTGACGCCGGATCAACTGGTCCTCGACTTCCGCCTCCTGGGCGTCGGCCGAAGATGACATACCCGCGAGCGCGGCCGCAAGCATGCCGCCCACGCCGACCCGCAGGCCGACGCTGTGAGCTCGCTGGCCCGTGTCGTCAGGCGGCTGTGGCATCGGTTCTCTCCTCGATCCCGCGCTGCAGTTGGGCGGCCTCCTGCCGCAATTTCAATTCGACATCCCAGCAATCATTCCGCACGCGCAGGTCGATGTACGACAGAAACCAGGTGATTCGCAGGTACACGAAGACAAACAGGGCCACCGCCAGTTCCACCACGAGGACCAACGGGTCGCTCCACAGGAATTGCAGAGTCGCCCTGAGGATGGCTCCACTGTCGTCGGCATAGGCCGGATCGATTCCGAGACGCCCCATCAGCACGGGGGTCCCCAGTAGCCAGGTTGTCGCAAAGTCGACGGTCAGCAGCAGAACGCCCCAGAGCAGCAGCCCCTGCCCAACCAGGGTGAACCAGATTCCCGCCAGTTGCGAGGGCTCTTTGTCGAGCAGTTGGGTGTCCCTCGCACGATGCAAGATCGGCTCGATGTTGTGCAGCACCCGGGCTTCCGTCCGGAATGGCCAATGGTAGGAGAGCAGCAGCCCGGGATAAAGGAACAGAAAAAATCCCGGCAATTGCAACAGCGACCGCACACAACGCTGTGTGAGATACCACCAGGGACGGGGGCCGAGTAGACGGTAGGCCCGCGACAGCGAGGGGCGGGCGCTGAAGACCTGCGCTCCTGTCAGGGCAGCGACCAGGGTTCCCAGCACGCCAGCCGCCAGAAAGAACAACACGCTCGCCTGGGGAAACGTCCAGGAGTGAAGTCGGTATGTCGCGCCAATCAGGGCGGCCACGGGAGCAGTGCACAAAAACCACGCCGAGAGATATCCCCGCAGGCCCGAGCGCAACAGCAGCAGTGCCAGATCGAGATTGTTCCCCAGGGACCGGGGGGCCAACGGGATGGTGGGCTGGCGAAAAGTCACGAGGCTCGATCCTCCCACCGTCCCGAGAGGCCAAGATAAACGGCGACCAGAATCCACATCAGGATCCCGACCGTCACCTTGAGGAGGTCGGGAATATCGGCGGGAGACCAGAACGCTTCGATCAGGGCGGCAATCAACAGCATGCCGCCGGCTCCGGCCGCCAGCTGGATTGCCTCACGGCCACGGTCAGCCAGGGCCTCGAGCCTCGACCGGCGTCCAGGATGCAGCAGGGCATGTCCCAGGACCAAACCGGCCCCCCCCGCAATGGCGATCGCCACCAGTTCGAATGCGCCGTGTGAGATCACAAATGTGAGGAATTTCGCATGTCGACCGGTTCCCACGAGATACCCCGCGATCGCGCCGATCGCAATTCCGTTGTACAGCAGTGTGTAGGCGGTTCCCACCCCCAACAGAATGCCCCGTCCAAAACAGTCAAAGGCGATGCTGATGTTATGCTGGGTGTAAAACCCGGCCATGATCACCCGCTCACCGCTATCGTCCCGGGTCTTGCCCCAACTCGATCCACCGGCGTTCGTTCCGCTCTCGTAAGATTTCGCCGCCTGCTCCAGTTGCTGGAAGGGGACCACCCGCCGCGCGAGGTCCGGCTCATGCTGGACCAGAGCCCACGTCACCGCCAGGGGGCCGAAAAACAGCAGGCAGGCCGTAATGAAATACCAAAGATTGCGGCGAAACACTCTCGGGAACCCCGAGACCAAGAAGTCTTTCAGGCCTTGCAGCCGGGCGGGCGGTGCGCGGTAAAAGGTGTTGTGACCCCGGGTCACGAGATCGTTGAGATAGTTGGTCAACGACCGGCCCCAGCCGCGTGACTGGACCAGCGACAGATCCTGGCAGATTTCCCGTAACGAGCGCGAGAATTGTCCCACGTCGTCATCTTCCCATTGCGACCGTTTCCCTTTCTGGAAGCGGTCCAGCAGGGCTTCGAACGCTTTCCAGTCGGCCTGGCGCCGGGCGACGAACAGTCGCTTGTTCATCTCGATTCTCCCCTGGAAGACGGATTCGACCCGATCTTTCCAGCCGTAGCCGACGGCTCGGTCTCCCGCCAGTCGTCCCCCGCCTCCACGGGATGGAAGGTGGCGTAGACGCGGGCGACAAACGCCATCGGGTAACGCTCGACCAGCTCCTTCGATCCCTTGTATTCCAGTCGTTGGGACAATACCCGTGCCAAGTCGCGGCACATGGCATGACCCCTCCCATAATCGAGCACCAGACGGCGTTCGAGAAATTCCTCAATCAGCGCCAGAGTGGTGATGGGAGGAATCCAACGTCCTAAATCCAGGCGTGGCAGGGGTTCGATCTTCGAGAGAATGACCGGCTCGCGGGGGACGGTCACCCGGCGTTCCTGGACCACGATCGTCTGCCCCGCCAGGTCCCCCAGACGACGGAAATTCCCGGTCACCAGCATCGCCAGCCAGCCTACTCCGTAGACACCCAGTCCCAGGTTCCCCCCGGCGAGGTAGGGAGCCGCATCCATGGCCCGCACCAAGTTGCGGACGGCGGCCTCCCACCCTGAGATGGGGTATCCCGATTCGTGGATGACCCGCAGCCCGAACATTCTCTTGCCGGGTGTTTGGCCTCGCAGAAATCCTTCGCAGAGGGTGAAATAGAGCCAATCCAGAGCGAAATACACCACCAGCAGAGCGGCCATCGACAGCGAGAATACAAACAGCCCGGCCGTCAGGCTGATGAATGCCGCGGCGCTGAAGAGTCCCATCCGGATCACCAGATCGATCAGGAACGCTCCCAGACGTGATCCCGGGCCGGCCAATTGGAAAGTCAACACCACATTTTCGGGTGTCACCACCACATGATCGAGGGTGGTCTGCGAACCGGAGTTGAGGGGGGCGACGGGCGACATGCTTCGAGCATAGTCCGGCCAACTCTCTGAATCCATAGGGGGCAGCTCACCCTCCCGTCAGCCCGCCCCGGCAAGCACCAGCCCCTGTTCCGTTTCCCCCCGAGCAGGAGATTGATCCCCGTTGCGGAAGAGGCGGGTGTCGCGCCGGGCAGTCAAGAGGCCCGTCAAAACGAAACCGGGTCGACATTCTCATGCCGACCCGGTTCCTTTGATCCGACTCATCCCAGGATGAGCATCAGTGCTGAAACAGGAACTCCTTGGAGTTCAGCAGGGCCCAACCCACGTCCTCCATCGCCAGTTTGCGATCTGGATTGCTGGCAATGTGCTTCTTCGCGGCTTCCAGTTCCTTTTCCACCGGCTTCCGGCAGAGGGCCGAGAGATAGAGTTGTGTGATGATCTCGTCATCCGACTTGTTCGCTTCAACCATCTGGTGGATGCGCCCCTTCGCGTCCCGCAGTTTGTTGTGCACGACAGGTCCGTTGATCATCTGCAGGGCCTGCGAGAGATTCGATTCGTTCGAACGCTCGCACTGGCAGGCCATCTCGCGCTGGGGCTGGCCGAAGATCTTGAGGAAATAGTGGTCGGCCGGAGGCTCAACCAACTCGATCGCCCGGGTTCCCGCAGGAGCACCAGGAAAGGTCTCGGGAACCGAAGTCACCGCGCAGATCGCATCCAGCAACTGCTCGGCAGAGAGCAGCCGCGTGTTGGCGTGCGAGAAGTAAATCTCGTCGTTCGCATTGAACTGATTCTTGCGGCTGCTGAGCTGGTAGGTCCGGCTCTTCATGATGGTCTTCACCGCCCATTTGCGGCTGAAGCTGTTCTTCGTGAATTCCTGGGCCAGCCGCTCGAGCAGCGTGGCGTTGGAGGCGGGGTTCGAGTCACGGAAGTCATCGACGGGTTCGACAATCCCGCGGCCCATCAGCTGGCCCCAGATCCGATTGACCGAGGCTTTCGCGAAGAACGGGTTCTCGGCCGATGTCAGCCAGTTGGCGAAGACTTCCCGTCGATCCTGATCGGCGGGCACATCAATATCCCCCTTCAACAGCAGATGGGTCTTCATCTGCTTGCCAGTGCGGGGCTGCGTCACCTCGCCCCCCTTGGCGACGAAAATCACCTCTTCCGTCGCATCGGCGGCATTCTTGCGGCCGATGCGGGCGAACGCCGCACCAATCCCGTAGTAGTTGTCTTGGGTCCACCGCTCAAACGGGTGGTTGTGGCACTTGGCGCACTGAATACGGATCCCCAGAAACAATTGAGCGGTCGTCTCCGTGGCGTCCTGCGGGTCGCGGCTGGCCCGCCAGTAGTTCGCGGCGGGGTTGGTGTAGGCGCTCCCCTTGGCGGTCAGCAGATCACGGGCGAACTGATCCATCGGCATGTCGGTGCGGACGCACTCGTACAGCCACTGGCGGAACTTGGCGACCCCGGTGGGATTGAGCCGCTTGGCATTCGCCCGCAGCACGTCCCCCAATGTCAGGGTCCAGTTCGAGGCGAAGTCGTCGGTCTCGACCAACGCATCGACCAGCAGATCACGCTTGTTCGGGCTGGCGTCCGACAGAAATCGTTCGGACTCTTCCACCGTTGGCAAACGTCCAGTCGCATCAAGATAAGCCCGACGCAGAAACTCTTCATCACTGCAAAGTTCCGAAGGCAAAATCTGCAACTGCTTCAGCTTGCCGAAGACATAGGTGTCGACGAAGTTGTTCTCGGGCGGATTGTTCCAGGCAAAGCCGGGCACATCTTCGAGGAATGTGATGTACGAGGTGGCCATTTTGTCGAGATAGCGGGCGAGGATGGCGGTCTCGCCCCGCGAAACCTTCTCGACCAGACCATCTTCTCCAACACGGGCCACGGTTTCGGCCGAGGACGAATAGCAGGCGATCTGCGTGATGTCGCGGATCGAGCCATCCGAATAGTGAGCCAGCACCAGCAATTGCTGCCGGTTCCCATCCTTCTGGAAGACCCGCCCTTCGGGCAGCACCTGGATGCTGGTGACATCGGGCTCCGCCGTCGGATCAAGCCGGAGACCCTCGGAAATCCACCCTTCCATGATCTTGTGCGAAGGATCTCCCTTTTTCAGTCGCCGACCCCCGCCATGGGCGAGTTCCATCAGCGGCTTGCGAAGCAACAGGCTTTCATCGGGAGAAACAATGTTCGTGCGGCGGCCGTAGTACTCGGTTCGCAGGGTCATGATGTCGAGGGGCGGGTCATACGCCCGCAACGACAGGCGGAAACCCCCCTTGCCCGACGGCGAACCGTGGCAGGCTCCCAGGTTGCAGCCCGACTTGGTCAGGGCTGCCAGCATCTCGTTCTTGAAACTGAACGGGTGGGGATTTTCCATCCCCTGCACGGTCACATCGACCTTGGCCGCCTTGCCAGCGACCACCGCCAGAATCTGGCAGGTGCCGTTCGCAACCGGGTAAATGACCCCGTTCTCAATGCGGGCGACCTGGGGATTGTTTGAAACGTACTCGGTTGCGGTCGTCAGGTCGCGGACCTCGCCATTGGCATAGTTGCCCGTCGCCAACACCTGTTGTCGCGAGCGACGTCCCGCGAGAGTGACCTTGTCGGGCACCATGGTCAGCGACGCGGGTTCACCAACAACCACACCAGAAGCGGAGGCGGGAGACGCAGCGGGCTTGCCGTCCGCCGCGACAGAGAGGCTGGCGGACAGTGCCAACATCGCCGCGAGAGCCACATGACTCCAGGCACGGCAGTTCAACAGCAGTTGGGGCATGGAAATTCGCTCCAGTGGAGACTGCATGACGACCGGTTGGGGGATAGCAGGGCCCCCAACGCATCAACAAATGGTCATTTCTGTTTATAACAGCCGGGGGAAGGTTTTGCACCCCAGAAGCCGCAACAAAAGTCTGTGTGGGGCAAGAGAGACCCGACCAGACCAATCTCTCCAATTCTGAGGGAGTCGGGAGGTCCCCGCCACGAAAAACCCGTGGTGACGACTCTTTCCCTCAAGTTGCCTCCAGCGGGCAGACGTGGCCCGATCGCCCCGTCTACCCGCCGTAGGCCTTCGATTCGGCCAGATGACTCGATAGTCAACTGACTCGACGGTCAACTTACTCGACGGTCAACTTACTCGACGGTCAACGCGACGTTCCCCGAGCCGGCCGCCAGTTTGGCATTGCCATTCATCCCTTCGCCATTCACCACGACGTTGTTGACCGCTCCTACGGCGGCGTCGGCTGCCGCCTCCAATTCGAGCTCCACGTCGGTCTTGTCGGCCGCGATCATCGTGGCCGGAGCGGTGACCCCCTTGGGAAGGTTGGCAAAGGCCAGGGTGACGGGTCCGGCAAACGCGGGATTGCGAACCACAGCCACCTTGATCTTCAGCTTGCCCCCCTTGGTGATTTTGGCCCCTCCGAAGTCGGGCTTGAGTTCAAATGGGGAGGCCAGCCGCAGGGTGAGGGCGGGAATCGACTGCGATCCCGTCACATTTCCCTGCTTGCCGGTGCCCAGCAAAACCGCGCTGAATTGTCCCAGTGGCGCCTGGTTGTTGGCCGCGAAGACGATTTCGACCTCGTTGGCTCCCTTGGGGACCGGCTTGACCGCCGCTGTCACTCCGGGAGGCAGTCCATTCTGGGCCGGGAGTACTGCCAGGGCAATTTCCTCGGCGAAGTCTCCCATCCGGGTGGAGAGCACCTTCACCGTGGCCGAGAGATCCTTTCCAAACACAATCTCGGGCTTGTCGGTCTTCAAGACGAACAGCGGCGCGGGGGTCACACCCACGGCTACGGTCTCTCCCAGGGACGGAGGAGGAACTGGCAGGGCGCTGAACGCGGCCTTCTGGGCGGCGCTCACTGTGGCAATCGCCTGGTGGGTCACCGCTCCCTGCGTCGATTTGCCCACAATCTTCAGATTGTGAACCTTGCCCGCCGGGGCATTCGGGGCCGCCGCCACGGTCAGCACCGTCGAGGCCAGGCCAGGACCAATCACCGTGGGAGTGGCCACGATCCCCTCGGGGGCTCCCACCAGCGAGAGTTCAATCGGACCGGCGAAGCTGTTGCGGGTCGCCGAAACGGTGATGGTGGCCAGGCCCCCCGCCGGGATATTCAACGTGTCGGCCGAGGCCGCCAGGTCGAACTTCTCCACGAAGGGGGTCACCGCGATGCGGTAGGCGAATTCCGTTCCCCCGCGGCGATGCAGATCTTCGACCACCAGCGTGTAGTCGCCATCGGCGGGGAAGGTGTAATCGAGGACCGCGTCGTTCGTTCCGGCATCGTCTGCCGAGGCCACCTCGGCCCCATCGGCCTTCAGCATCCGCAGGAAGAGGTCACAGGGAGAGCCTGCCTGTCGAGTCACGGCGGTGAAGATGAATCGCGTACCCGCCTTGGCGGTCATAATGAACCGGTCCACATCTCCGGCCTTGTCGAAGCGTCCATTCAGGCTGGCTTCGACCGGGACCCGGGTGGCCTGGGCCGGATCATTGTTCGGTTCGACTTCCAGGGCTTCGGGTGTCGTGCCCACGGAAACCACGCCAAAAGCGCTGCTCTTGGCGCCATTTCCTTTGGCCGACAGATTCACGAACTGCAGGGGGCTGTCCCCGGGCAGGGTGATTGGCAGGGCCGGGACCCCCTCGACGGCGATCCCCGAGAAACTGACCTGGGCGGCCGCCCCCTTCTGGATTCCCATTGGGAAGGGAACGGTGACGGCGGGAAAGTCGCCGATCCGCAGGCGGTAGAGAAAATTGCCCCCTCCCTGAAAGCGGATGTCCCGTACCTCAACGACGTAGTCTCCCGTTTCCTTGATCGGATAGCTGAGCAGCGAGTCGGGGGCGATGCCGGCGGCGTCATCGCTGTACGACAATTCGCGTCCCTTGGCGTCCAGCAGCCGGATCATCGGGTCGAGGGGAGACCCCAGCCGGCGGCCCAGCACCTCGACGGTGATCCGTTGGCCGGCAGTGGCTGCAAACTTGTAATAATCGCGCGAGAGGTTGTCGACGTAGCCGTCAACCGCCGCCGGCAGGGTAATCACCTGGGCATTGGCCAGGGCCTGGTTGGGCCGGGCCTGAGCCACGCTGGGCAGATCGTCGACCATCAGCAGCTTGAGATTGGTGACTCCCGTGGCGTTCGCCACCCGCACTCCGTACACACCAACCGGTGTCTCGGGAGGGAGTTGGACGCGGTAGGTGATCTCGGCTGCGTTCGTCCCATTCCCCGCGATCTCGGTGGGCAGCGTCACCATGGCCCCCGGGATGTTCGACCAGAACTCGGTCGGGCTCGCCAGGCTTCCTCCGCGCAGCTTCAGGTCGGTCGACTGACCGGGAGCGACCGCCTGGGGAGCCGTCGAGCTGATCCCCGGTTGGGCAGCGGCCACCGCGGGAAGCAACGCCAAACCGGCGACACAAAAGAGCGCGACACGGGCACCAAGACAGCAACGCATGGTGGAATTCTCCGGGGCGAACGGATGTCCCGGCTGTGACGCACCCCTTGCTGACCGCGAAGCAGGATCGGTCAGGGGTGTTTCCACAGGGCGGGTTGAACTTCGCGGCAGACGCTTTCAGAGGTTCGTCTGCCGAAAAGTCGGGGGTGGGAGACTGGCCGAACCTTGCCGGGGCAGGGCTCTTCCAATCCATCAATGGACACGAATATCCTCATAATAAGAAGGGGGGGGAAGGGGCGTCAAAGCAGCCCCGACCAATCGCCGGGAGAGGGATCGCGGGTCGACCTTCCTGGGCCCCGGGCAGATCGCCTCACTGCGGCATGGCGGCACGGTCAGGGAGCGACGGGACGAGCCGCGTTACTCCGGGGGGACTCATCCGCCAGCTCTCCCTCCACGAGTTTATCGAAGCGCCACAATCCCAGTGTGGCATCGTCGCGGGACAGCGGTTCCGAAGGGATTCCCTCGGGGTCGCGCAGGCCGCGAGAAATGCGCACGTCGTCCAGCCAACCCACGCAACCAATGGCCCGATCCACAAGTGTTCCCAGCCCCAATCCATCGTCGGTCGAGCGGGCCGCTTGCCGCTTCACCTTCTGATCGGCCGCCTGGCGTCCATCGACGAAGATCCGCACTCGCTCGGCCTCGCGCAGGCACCGCACAAAGTGCCACTGACCATCGGCCAGGTCGACTGTCGTGCCGACATGATCCGGTTGCATCCCGGGGGAAAACAGGGTCAGGTGGCCGCTCCCCGGCTGTGTGAACAGTTCCCAGTGGGTGGGGGACGACTTCAATTCACTCGCCACCAGGATGTTGTAAGTCTGTTTCTGAAACAGCCGGACCCAGCATTCGACGGTGATGGGCAGTTCATGATACTCGGCCCGTCCTGGAGCCAAAGCCCCCCCCTTGCGCGTGTCGAGAGCCTGGCCCAGCTTTCCCTCCCGCAGCAGCCCATCGAAAGAGGGGACTGGCAAACCGGCGATGACCGGGTCGCTCGTGGGTGACAACGGCAGCATCTTGCGTCGGGCCGTCCATGCGACCGCCCGACGCAGCATCTCTCGGGCCTCGAACGTGTGGTAGGTTTGCTCGCTGTGCCCCAGCAGGGTCTGAAACACCCGCCCCTGGCCGTAAGAATAGGTCCACGCCAGCGGCTCGTCCTGCCCGGTCACTTTGGAGCGGGCCGCGATCAGCGGCTCAACCGGCCCCTCCCCTTCCTGGCGGAAGTAGAGCTCATCGTTGACCTCGAACGCACCCAGGCCGGCGGTGATCGGGTCCGACAGTTCGGTCGGCCGCACCGTGAATCGGCCGAACGCGTCGTGCCCGCTTTGTCCCTTGTGATTCCACATCCGCCGGACAATCTTCTGGTACTCGGGCCACGCGGCCGCCTCGGCCATCGGCAAGGAAAAGTGCCAGGCACCATTGGCGAAGTGGACCAGCACCAGGCCTCCACCCTGTTCCAGGAATCTCACAAAAGCAGTCCGCGACTCGGCCGACAGGGCCGAAGGGTCGTGCCAGTTGACGTAGTTCTGCACAACGACGTCGGTGTTCTCGCGCGAGAGCCGTGCCAGGTCTTCAATCGTGTGCGAAACCCGGACCTGGACCCGCGGATCCTTTTCCAGCAGCGCCTGGATGGCCGGGGTGGTCTTTTCCCAGTTGTGCCATTTGTGGGCCTCGTTGCCCGCGTAAATCTGCACCCGCAACGGGCGGTCGTCGACCTCGGCGCGGGCTGTTCCTTCGACACCCGACAGGGCGGCTGTGATTTCATCGTGGGTGAAAAACCGCGACTCAACGCCCCCTTCGGGCACCTCGGCCCGGGCGGTCCACAGCAGGGCGTTCAGCATCAACCGGCGAAACTGAGGCTGCTTCCAGTTGTCATAGAAGTGCCCGCAGGTGGTCCCGAAGCCCCGGCCGCCGTTCGCCCGTTCCCGGGCCCACGCGACAACACGCCCATCCGGATCGCGCCCATCGAGCGCCGGCACGCGCCAGATCGGTGTGATTCCTTGTTTGTCCTCGGCGAACCTCAGGTTGTAATAGAACTCTTCGCGCAGCTGCACCGGTTCAAGACCCCGCCCAATCGGATGCACGCCGGCGGTCACCTCCACCGGCGTGTCGAGTGTCTTGATCGCCGAGTACCACTCGCGCTTGCCCTCGGTCTCCCAGTCGAAGTACCCACCAGTCCAGTCGAGCACCTGCGGGGAGTAGCGATCGGGAGCGAAGGTCGAAAAATGGAACGTCAGGAATCCACAACCCCTGGCGATCTGCTGGGCGACGAACCGCACCCGCTCTTCGGAGGCCAGAAACGGCGTCTCTTCGAACAGGTCTCCATCCCGGCCATCCGAGATGACGAGGATCGTATCGGCCCGTTCGAGGGCCGTGGTCTCGGGGGGCCAACCGTCCAGGAAGAACTCGGTCACCACGCGGTCGCGCACGTTCGAGTTGTCGAGCATGACTTTGATCAGACGGGCCGACCAGCCATAGTCGTGGATGCCATTCCCGACCGGCCCATGGCTCTTTTTGCCCGCCACCACCACCACCCGCCGGGGAGCGCTATCGGCCGCGAACACTCCCGGGGCCAGAGCCCATCCCAGGGCCACGATCGCCAACAGGCAACTCGATGGTAAGCCGTTTCGGCTGGATGGTCGAACAATGCGCGACATGCTGTGTTCCCGCGAAAAGAGCCGCTCGTCGACCCGGTTGCACCCCATTTGGCGAGCACCAATGGTCCCGGGCCAAGGCGACCGGCGACTCGCTGGCGAGCATAATGTCTGTCGGTGGCCCGGCACAGCATACCGCCCGGGTCGGGGGCGCCACGCTGCGAATCAGACCGTCGTGGGAGTCGCCACAGCGCGCCGAAAATCTGCGAATTCCACGACGGGAATGGCCGCAGGTCCCGTCATCCGTTCAATCGAGGGGGCGTCTTTGAAACCGGAACCGGTCACCAGCGCCACCACCACCGCGTCGGGCGGCACTTCGCCGGCCGCCGCCGCGCGCAGCACGGCGGCGGTCGCCGCCGCGCTCGCCGGTTCGCAGAAGATGCCCTCTTCACGGGCCAGCCGCGACTGCACGTGCCAGATCTCGTCGTCGTCGACGATGTGCCCAGTGCCGCCTGTCGACCCGCACTCGGCTATCGCGAGGTTGCCGTCAATCAGGTTGGGGACCTGCAATCCACTGATTTTTGTCTCACACACAATCTCACGCCCCTCCCGTTCACCCCGCCGCAGGGCCGAGGCGATGGTGTCGTTTCCCCGGGGCTGAACGATTTCGATCCGCGGCACGCGGGCCAATCCCCGATGGGCGGCCAGCCAGCGGAACCCGCGGGCAATCGCCACCGCGGCCCCGCAACCCCCGGCCGGACAAAAGACGTGGTCGATCGGGGCGGTCACCTGGGCGGGAAGTTCCAGGCCGATGGTCTGCACGCCGGTCATCCCCCGGGGACTGTAGCGGTAGGCGCTGATCTGCATGGCCGAGTCGGGGCGGGTTCCGAACTCCTGCAGAGCGCTCAGCACCTCGGCGGTCACCTCGGGGCGAAAACCAAACCCCCGAATCCGGTGCAGTCGGGCGCCGTACGCCAGCAACTGGCGGCATTTCTCCAGCGGGGCGGTTTCCACGAGGGCGACATGACAGTCAATTCCCGCCGCGGCGCAGTACGCCGCGAGGGCCGCCCCGGTATTCCCGCTGCTGGTCGCCAGGCACCGCGTTTGGCCCCGGGCCAGCATGTCCGAAACCGCCACCGCCGCGAATCGATCTTTGTACGATCCGGTCGCCGAGAGATTCTCGAGTTTGAAGAAGAGTCCCGACAAGCCGGCCCGGGGGCCGATCGAGCGCGAAGCCACCAGGGGCGTGTGGCCTTCCCCGAGTGTCAGACGGTGCTGGGGGGGAACCGGTTCGATCGCCTCAGCCCACGTCCAGACACTCATGCGTAACGGACCTGTCTAAGACTGGGGAGATGCAAAATCAGAGTCGGCAGCGATCGGTTCCAGCAATCGGCCGGCCCAGTGCGAAACCAGCCAGGCCACTCCCCGGGCTGGCCTCGCAGAGCAAACCATTCAAACCTTCTTTCGGGGGCGTCCCCGGGGGCGACGGGGCGGCACGGGTGCGTGATTGCGCGAGATGATCCCCTGCGCCTGCTGGACGATGTCGGCCCGCAACTCGGGAGGTTCGAGCACCTGGCATTCGGAACCCCACGACAGAATCCACCGGCGAATTTCGATGAACGAGCTCAACTTGATTTCGAAGACACAGCCCCCGTCTTTGGTGGCGGTGACGGTCTGGCTCTCGTTGAACACCTTCTCCTTGACGTAGCGGGCCGCCGAGGGAGAGAACGCCAGGCGGACGGTCTTCAGAGGAGCGTCGGGCTCCCCCACCACCCGGAAGGTTCCCGCCAGAAATTCACTGATGTTGAACGATGGGGGGACCGAGAAACTCTCGCCGGTGAACTTGATCTTCCGGACCCGGTTGGGGGCGAAGGTCCGCTGCGCCTTGCGGAGGTGGCACCAGCCGATCACGTACCATTCCCCATCGATGCAGGTCAAATGCCAGGGGTCGACCGTCCGGATGGTCGTGGCATCCTTTGATGCCGACCAGTAGACAATCTTGATCTGCTTGCGATGCAGCACGGCGTCAGCCAGCTTACGGAAGGTCTCAAGGTCCTGCCGGTTGGTGTTCGATTTCTGCACCGAATGGGCGTTCTGGATGGTTTCCCACTGCACGGTCACCTGATCGGGCAGCAGGTCGGCCATGCGCCGCAAAGATCGTCGCAGTTGGATGTGCGAGGGAGTACCCCGGAAATCCTCCAGGATCCGCGATCCCAGGAACATCGCCAGCAGGTCCCCCTGCGAAACGCTGAAGTCGGGAAGACGCCAATTCAGATCGGTGTACCGCCAGCCATTCCGTTCGCGGCAGAAATCGAGCGGGGCTCCCAACTCATCCTTCATGTAGATCAGGTCGCGACGAATCGTCTTCGGATTCATGTTGACCACTTCGGCCAGTTGGTCGACGGTGGGATAGTCCACAGCCCGCAAGGCATTGTCGATCACAATCAAACGCCGAAACTGTGGGCGTTTGGACTGAGGCGGCTCTTTTTTCTTCATGATCGGGAGGGGAATCGGGAACGAGGACACGGGGGGAACCGGCGGACGATTGTGTGAAAATGTCCACCCCGATGCGTAATGTCAACTCAATTCACGAGAAATCTGCGAATGAGCCAACGGGTTGCTCAAGGGATATTGTCCACCCGCAGCCCGAGGCGCGCTCCGCTCCCCCGTCCTGGCGGTTGCCCGCCGGCGGATGTTTCCCGCTCCTCTGTCGCCGTTTCGGGTTCCTCCGTCCCCTCTTCCTGATTTCAGAAAATCGGGTTGCCCCGTGTCGGCGTCACTGGTCCCCAACTCGTGCACTGGGGACAATTTGGGCGCATGCTCTTCTCAGACCGCCGCTGTGCTCCGGCTGTTCTCTGGGTGGCCCGCAAGAGTGCCTGACTTCCCATTGCCCCCCATTGCCGCCGTCATTCCCCGAGTCATGTCCACGACCCAGCGCAAACCGATCGTCACCGTTCAGCAGCACATCCTGCAGGATCAATGCAAGTTTCCCGGAGCCTCGGGCGAATTCTCGTGGCTGCTCTCGGGGGTTACGCTGGCCACCAAGATGATCCAGGCCAAGGTCCAGCGTGCCGGTCTCAGCGACATTCTCGGCGAGCATGGGGCCGTGAACGTGCAGGGGGAAATCCAGCAGAAACTCGACGTCTACGCCAACGACGTGCTGCACCACAACCTGAGTGTGCGCGAAAGCATCGGCATTCTCGCCTCCGAAGAGAACGAAACCCCCATCACCATTCAGCACGCCACCCCCAATGCCAAGTACGCCGTCATCTTCGATCCCCTCGATGGATCGTCGAACATCGACGTGGGCGTGGGTGTGGGAACCACCTTCTCGATCCTGCGACGTCCCGAACACGCCGATTATCACGATGTCGAACGGTGGCTCATGCAGCCCGGTTCCAAACAGGTGGCGGCGGGCTATGTGGTCTATGGGTCGTCCACCATTCTCGTCTACAGCGTCGGACGAGGCGTGCATGGATTCACGCTCGATCCCGCCATTGGTGCCTTTGTTCTGTCCCACGAAGACATCCGGATGCCCGCGCAGGGGAAGTACTACTCGGTCAATGAGGCGAATGTGGAGTCCTTTCCCCAGGGCTACCAGACCTTCGTGCACAACCTCCGTCAGGGACTGAACGGCCAACGCTATTCGTCCCGCTATATCGGGTCGATGGTCGCCGATGTGCACCGCACGCTGCTCAAGGGAGGGGTCTTTCTTTATCCTCCCACCGCCGACAATCCCGGCGGCAAACTGCGGTTGCTGTACGAGGCGAGTCCGATGGCGTTTCTGATCGAGCAGGCCGGGGGACTCGCCACCGACGGCCACCGTCGGATCCTGGATATCGAGCCGCACAGCATCCATGAACGGATCCCCTTGGCCCTGGGAAGTCGGGTCGAGATGGAGGCGCTCGAGCGCTGTCTTGCGGCGTCGACCCCGGCCTGAATCGCCCCGGCCTGAATCGCCCCGGCCTGAATCGCCCCGGTCCGATCGCCCCGGTCCGATCGCCCCGGTCCGATCGCCCCGGTCCGATCGCCAACCAACTCTCCCCATCCAATTGTTGGGACCATCTCGGCGGCCCCACTGCCACAGACAAACTTCCCCGGCCGAAGGTTCGGCGGGGTTCGCGCACTGGTCTGTGCAATTTGAGGTCCTGTCGTCCGTCAGCGGTCGCTGGTGGCGGCGGGAGTCATCAGCAAGTCGCGGCGCGACGGCGGCTGGGGTGGATCTCCGGCGAACTCCGCGATGATCAACAGGCATTGGCAGGCAATCACCGCCAGCACTCCCCACAGCAGAGCGCGATGCACGGCCCGCGCGACATCCTGCTCGGATGTGGCGGGGGCATGGCCAAACAACGCCGCCAGCGTTCCCGCGAGAAATCCCGAGGCGACCACCTTGGCCGCCAGGAACGCGAACCAGTGCGGTGCCAGCTGGACTCCCGACAGCATCAGATTCAGCGACAGCCCCAGCGGGGCCCCCGCATGTCCGGCCGAGTAAACCAGGGCCGCCATCACCAGCCCGGCCAACAGCGACGCCCCCGTCGCCAACGACATGCAGAGCACCTGGGCCAGCACAGCCGGCACGAGGGCGAAACTCTCGAGACGCCAGCGGGCGAGAGCCAGGGTCTCCAGCAATCCCGACCGCACCGCCGAGGCGAGCCGGGCCGCCTGGGCCGCTCCCAGTTTCGTCGCCACCAGCCCGCAGGCTCCCAGCGGCAACACCACCCGCACCAGTGTGTGGCCCGTCGCCCGCAGGATCTCGGGCAACAGCAGCGGTTCGACCAGTTCGGGACGCGGAGTCTGCTCGAAAATAAAGAACGCCACGGTCCCGGCCACCAGCACCGTGCCCGTCAGGGTGAAGAGCAGCGTCCCCGGAGACAAGACATCACCCGCCACCTGTCTTCCCAGTGCCCCCGGCTGTCGGATGCCCAACAAACCCCAGACAAACGCCAGGGGAGACAGAATCAGCCCCCCCATCATCTGCAACGTGCGCTCCAGTTGCTGCATGATCCAGGCCCGCCAGCCCCCCGGCACAGATCGTGGAGCAAACTGCAGACTGCCAACCTCCCGAATTTGCCGTGCGCGCCCCGTCTCCAGCGGACACTCGAGGATCCGGACCCCCTGCGGAACCTCGGCCCCCTCGGGAAACACCTGGTCGAGCGACTCGGGAACAAACCAGTGCGGTTCATGCGTGATCACAATCACGATCGACTCGCGGCGGTCGGCCAGTTCCAGCAGCTCGCGAACCAGCGCCCGCGCCGCCTGCGGATCGAGTCCGGCGGTCGGTTCATCGGCCAACACCACCGGAGGGGGGCCCGCGCCCCGGTTCCGGGGAAGCAGGCCCCGTACCGCCGAAAGGCGAATCCGTTCTCCCCCCGACGCCCGTGCCAGGGTCTCGGGATAGCTCCCCAGATGAAACCGGCCGCTCAATTCCCCGGCCGCCTGGCGGGCTTCGGCCGGTGCCAGGTGAGAAAACAGCCGCAGGTTGTCCGCCGCCGACAGCCCGTCGATAAATCCCAGCCGCTCCGCCTGCGGCAAGAACGCCATCTGTTCGCGAGATTCAGGCCGATAGCCGGCGGCATCCCAGAGGGTGGTGGTGACCCCGCCCGACTCGAGTGTGATCTCCCCGGCACACGGAATCAGCGGATCGGCCAATTCGCCGAACCCGAGCAACGCCCGGGCGAATGACGACTTGCCACTCCCCGAAGGCCCCGAGACGAGGTACAGACGCCCCACCTGCAGTGTGCAGGGCGCACTCAATTGCAGTTGCCGGGGCCCCAGTTCAATGGTCAGCCGGCGCAATTCCAGCCGGGTTGCCGTGGGGTTGGGCTGCTCCGGCACCACTGGGGCCAGCTCCTGTTCACCGCCGGTCATGGTGTCACCGGACGGTACTCGATTTCGAGTGCGGTCCCGTTGGTTCGGGGTTCGATCATCAGCAGGGGGGCATCGCTGATGCCCAGTGTGCCGCGCAGGGCGTGGGCGAAGACCAGCCGCGGACCACCCGCACTCGAGACCAGGCGGCGGTTGGTGAAGTCGCGGGCGTAGGTTTCGACCGCCTGCACCACCGCGGGCTCCCCCTCCCTCCAGGCGGGAACCACGGCCTGTTCAAACAGCCGGGGGGCCCACCGCTCGCGCAATGTACGAACAAATTCCTCCTGGTGACGTCCCAGTACCCCCTCGATCTTTTCGAGAATCGTTCCCTGGTGACGTTCCCAGAACCGCCGCAGTTCCTCCAGGATCGCCTGGCTCAGCCGGGCGCGATCTCCATCCTCCAGGAATTCGGCCGGGGCCCGGTCGGGAATCGAGGTGTAGCCGAGACCCTGGCGGAACCAGTCACGCATGTCCTTGCGGGCGTTGTCGGCCCCGGTAACCGCCACGCGCCAGATGCCGTTGGCCACTCCCTCGACCCCCACTTCCTTCCAGGCACGCTCCGAAAGGCTGGCAATCAATTCATCTTCGAGAGGGGCCAGCTCGCTGCGCAATTCGTCCAGCGCCGCGAGCAGCACGTCGCGGTCTCCCTCTTCCAGGTTCCAGGCCAGCGATTTGACTTCGTTCAAGAGGTTCGCAGTCAGCCGGGGAACCATCTCCCGCTCGACCGTGGGCCAGAGCGCGTCTCGCGCCTGCAACGCCTCGTCGAGGGGAGCCTCGGGACTCACAATCAGCCGCACCGCCTGTTCCAACCCAATCGACTCCGATGCCCCCCGCAAGATTCCTCCCGCCGTCAGTTCCGCGCGCACCTCCTCGGACAACACAAACCGCAGCAACGCGACGTTCCTTTCGCCCGGTTCCAGCTCCACCGGTTCCACCTCCACCGGCTCCACCTCCACCACTTTACCGACAATCTGCGGCAGGCCATCCCCCCGGGAGCGGTGAATCAGATCGCCCGGCAACACCCCCAACTCGGCGGGAACGAGGCAGGTCAGCGGAGTTTCGCGGGTGTTCATCCATGAGCCGACATATTCGCCCAAGGCCCGGCAGGCATTCGCTGGGGCGGGCTGCCTCAGCCCCAACGCCATGCCCCCCGCTCCCGCCGCCAATCCCAGCACTCCGGCCCAAATGCGGGTGGTGCGCTGCCAGCGATACGATCGATTCCACATGAGGACGTTCGGAGCAGGGAAATGACGGCGATGTGCCGAGACACTCTGGGCCGATCCAAAACCGGCCCGACTCCCAGCAATTATCTCCACTGACGACCAGATTCGACAACAGAGAATCCCGTCGCCAGACAACACCGAGGCACCCGCAACTCTCTTACAGCCGTCCCTCACCAATCAAGACGATCCCCGGCCGTTTTGCCTGCCGACACCGGTTCCAGTGCTCGCGCACCAGCGGCAGATCTCCCACCTCCTGAACAGACACGTAATCGAGCCCCCACGCTTTCAAAATGGGTTCGGTGTAGGTTCGGGCCGAGTCGTTCGCCGTGGGATTCAACGAACTGCGGTGGCCAATCAGGGCGAACAACGGCAGTTCATAATCAAACAGGAAGTTCCGTAGCGAATCTCCCGAGTCGAACAGCCCGGTACACTGCATCACCACCAGGGGGGTTTGGCCTCCCAGGTACAGCCCCGCCGCGATGGCCCACGCTTCGGCCTCGCGGCTCACGCGGATCAGTACGATGTCGGCCGCACTTTCCAGTGCCCCATCCCAGGCCCCCAGGGTGCTGTCGGGCAGCCAGACCACGTGGGTCACTCCCATCACCCGCAATTCCGCCACCAGCTCTTCGCCCGAGAACATCGCCCGGTTCCCCCTGTTTGGTGCACCCGGTGCCACTCAGCCCGGCCAGCGTTCGACCACCACCTTGGTCTGCGTGTAAAACTCGACCCCGTGCCGTCCCTGCGCGTGCAGATCTCCCAAAAAACTCGCCTTGGCCCCACTGAAGGGGAAGTACGCCATGGGGGCGGCCACTCCGATGTTGATCCCGATGTTCCCCGCCTCGACCTCCGCCCGAAACCGCCGGGCCGCCCCGCCGCTGCGGGTGAACAAACTGGCCATATTCCCGTACTCGGCCTGGTTGATCAGCGCAATCGCCTCTCCCAGGTCGTCGGCATGCAGCAGGCTCAGCACGGGACCGAAGACCTCGGTGCGGGCGATCTCGGCCGTCGGATCCACCTCGTCCAGCACGGTCGGGCAAAGAAAGAAACCTTCGTCGTCCCCCTCGGCCCGGCGCGTGCGTCCGTCGACCAGGGGCCGGGCCCCCGCGCGACAACCAGCGTCGATCAGCCCGGTGATCCGCTCCCGGCTGTGTGCCGAGATGACCGGCCCCATCTGCACCCCCGCAGCGGCACCGTAACCGACCCGCCGAGTGTGGGCCGCCGCGCTGATCGCCTCGCGAAACGGCTGTCGCGCCTCCCCCACCGTGATCGCCAGCGACGCCGCCAGGCAGCGTTGCCCCGCACACCCAAACGCGCTGTCGGCCACGATTTGCGTCGTCTGGTCGAGTTCGGCGTCGGGCAGAATCACGACCGGGTTCTTCGCTCCCCCCTGGCATTGCACCCGCTTGCCATGTGCCGCCCCCCGGGCGTAGACCTGCCGGGCCGCGGCAGTTGAGCCCACGAACGACACCGCCGCAACGCCCGGATGGTCAATCAGGCCCTCCACCACCTCCCGCCCGCCATGCAGCAGTTGCGCCACCCCGGCCGGCAGCCCGGTCTGTTCCAGCAGCTCGAACAGCAGCACGCTCGAACGGGGAACCTTCTCGCTCGGCTTGAGGATGAAGCAGTTGCCGCAGGCGATCGCATACGGCAGAAACCACAGCGGAATCATCACCGGGAAGTTGAAGGGGGTGATCGCGGTCACCACCCCCACCGGCTGACGGAAGCAATGCTCGTCAATTCCCGGCGTGATCTGCTCGTTGTTCCAGCCCTGCAGCAGCGAGGGAATTCCGCAGGCCACTTCGACGTTTTCAATCCCCCGGCGAATCTCGGCGGTCGCTTCGGCCAGCGTCTTGCCGCACTCGTCGGTGATCGTCCGGGCCAGTTCGTCGAGTCTGGACTCGAGCCCCGCTTTGAACCGGTAGAGGAACTGCGCTCGGTCATTCGCCGGCACAAACCGCCACTGGCGAAAGGCGCGGGACGCCGCCACGACGGCCGAGTGCAGCTCGTCGCGTGGCGACAACGGCACCTCCGCCAACGGCCGGGCCGTCGCTGGATTGACCACCGGCAGATACTCGGCTCCCGCCGGAGCGTGCCAGGTCCCGTCGATGAAGTTCCGCAGCCGCGGGGGGGCCGACACGCTCATTCCGTCACCCGCCGGTACTTGCCCGAATAGTAGAGCAGGGGGGACTGCTGTTCCGCCGCGTCCCCCGCCACGATCTCGCCGACGAAGATCTCATGGTCGCCCCCGGGCAACACCGAGTGCAGCCGACAGTCGACCCAGGCCAGCGATCCCTCGAGAATTGGGGCACCGGTGACGGCAGTCTTCCAGGCGAAGGCCGAGAAGTCTTTCGGTCCGGGGGTGGCGAACTTCCGCGACGCCTCTTCCTGGTCGACCGAAAGAATGCTGACGGCGAAGCTGCCGTTGCGGCGGATGTCGTCCCGGCTGGTCGAGCGGTTGTCGATCGCGACCAGAATCAGCGGTGGATCGAGCGACAGCGAGGTGAAGGAACTCACCGTCAAGCCGGTGCGGTCTGCGCCTTCTCCGGTGGTGACCACCGTCACCCCCGTGGCGAACTGCCCCATGATCTTGCGTTGCAGCTTGGAATCGAACGGCATGGATCGAAGTGGTTCTCGTGGAATTCAGACAGGAACAGCAAACCGCGCCGCCGCGCGTCACTCGCGGGTCAGCGCTTCGTCCAGATTGAGAATCGCCAGGCAGACCGCCGTCAGCGGGGCATGTTCCGCCACGGGAATCGCGGCATCCCGAGGAGCGGCACCCACCTGCAGCAGCGCTTCGGCCTGGGCGGGATCACGGGTGAAAATGGCCGCTTGACGTTCGTAGGCCCGTTTGAGCCGGGCGACATCGGACGGCGTCGCGGCCCGGCAGACGACCCGGCGAAACGCCACTTGCAGCCGCCCTTCGAGGTCCCCGGCCGACTTGTAGCTTAATTCCGCCAACAATCGCGCCGCCTCGACCCAGGTGGGGTCGTTCAGCGTCGTCAAGGCATGCAGCGGGGTGCTGGTGGTGCTCTGCCGCACGCGGCAGGTCTGGCGGTTCGAGGTGTCAAACATGTTCGTCGGTCCGACCGTCCTGCGCCAGAAGGTGTAGAGGCTGCGGCGGTACAGGTCGCTTCCCTTCGACGCCGGGTAAGTGAAGTCCCGCTCCTTGGTGATCGCCAGCGCCTCCCAGACCGCATCGGGCTGATAGGGATACACCGGCACCCCGCCAATCCGCCGATCGAGCACCCCCGCCGACGCCAGCGCCCAGTCCCGCAGCAGCAGCGAGGGCATCCGCAACCGGCTGGCCCTCGCGTACAGGCGATTCTCGGCATCGCGGCTCCGCAGCTCGGCGGGGAACCGGCTCGAC
The DNA here is from genome assembly GCA_903861195.1 of uncultured Planctomycetaceae bacterium. GTDB lineage: Bacteria > Planctomycetota > Planctomycetia > Planctomycetales > Planctomycetaceae > UBA10511. Next base: position 49,304 of record CAIOTJ010000260.1, read on the forward strand.
TGCCGGTAGGTGGCGCTGGTCACCAGCAACCGGTGCATCGCCTTCTGGCTCCAGCCCCGCTCGCGAAACTCCACCGCCAGCCAGTCGAGCAAATCGCGATGCAGCGGGTATTCGCTCTGCACGCCGAAGTCTTCCGACGTCTTCACCAATCCGGTCCCAAAAAAGTGCTGCCACATCCGATTCACCTGCACCCGGGCGGTCAGCGGATGCTGCGGCGACACCAGCCACTGCGCCAGCCCCAGGCGGTTCGCCGGCGCACCCTCGGGAGGGGCGGCCAGGAACGCGGGGGTGGAGAACCCAACCTTCTCGAGCGGCTTGAGGTACTCGCCCCGATCGAGAATGTGCGTTTCGCGTGGCTGCGAGTCGCTCATCACCATCACCCGGGGCAGTTGGTCGGCCCGGTAGGCATTCAGTTGCCCACGAATCGCATCGGCCTGTGTCAGCACCGGGAGCTTGCCCGCCAGGCTGCCGCGCACCTTCTCGTCGAAATGCTTGCGTAGCCCCGGCTCGATCGATTTCTTCTCGTCTTCGGTTCGCTCTCCCTCGGGCTTGCGCAGCACCGTGGCCAGCGAATCGGCAAGCCCCTTTCCCTCGCCCGGTTTTCCATCGACAAACAGCCCCGCCCGCCACCCCTCGAACGCGGCGTCGGCGATCGGCTTGGCCGCGGCGTCGGCTTCGGCAATCCGCTTTTCGAACTCCGAAACCCGCGCCTGATACTCCGCGGTTGGCACTTCCACAAAGGGAGGCGCGACGCGAATGCGCGAAGAGAAATACTGCGGGACTCCCGATTCCGGCAACCGGTTGAAGGCGTCCAGCAGGCCGTAATAGTCCCGCCGGGTGATCGGGTCGTACTTGTGATCGTGGCATTGGGCACACGCCATCGTCAGCCCCAGCCAGGTGGTCGCGGTGGTGTCGACGCGGTCGAACAAGATCACAAACCGCTGTTCTTCCGGAATCGCGCCCCCTTCGCCGTTCAGCAGGTGGTTGCGGTTGAAGCCGCTGGCAATCTTCTGGTCGAGCGTCGCGTCGGGCAGCAGATCGCCCGCGAGTTGCCAGGTGGTGAACTGGTCGAAAGGCAGGTCGCTGTTGAGCGCCCGCACCACCCAGTCGCGCCAGATCCACTGCCAGGTGTCGCCATCCTGCTGGAAGCCGTTGCTGTCGGCATAGCGGGCGGCATCCAGCCAGGGGAGCGCCATCCGCTCGCCGTAATGCTCGGTGGCCAGCAGTCGATCCACCAGGTTTTCGTACGCCCGCGGATCGCGGTCGGCCACATACTGTTCCACCTCGGCCGGGGTGGGGGGCAACCCGGTCAGGTCGATGCACAGCCGCTTGATCAGCGTGGCCCGGTCGGCTTCCGCCGCGGGCTGCAGCCCTTCCGCCTCCAGCCGGGAGAGAATGAAGCGGTCGAGCGGGTTCCGCGCCCAATTTTCCCGGCTTACCGCGGGTTCGGCCGGACGGACGGGGGCCACATAGGCCCAATGGTCGAGGTACTCGCCCCCTTCACGGACCCAGCGTTCCAGCAGTTGTTTCTGGGCATCGGTGAGCCGCCGGTTGGAGTTGGGCGGGGGCATCAGCTCATCGGGATTCGTCGAGCGGATGCGCTGGATCAATTCGCTGGCGTCGAGGTCCCCCGGGACCAGCGCCTGTTTGGTGATGGCGTCCTCCCGGCGATCGAGCCGCAGGTCGGCCTGCCGCTTGTTGCCATCCTGCCCGTGGCAATAGAAGCAGTTCTCCGACAGGATCGGACGGATGTCGCGATTGAAGTCGAGCCGCGGTTCGGCCCCCCACAGACCGGCGGGCGCAGCGGCCAGCCCGGCCACCAGCCACAGGCAGGCAATTCTCAAACAGCGGTGCGGAAGGGAATCGGTCGGGCGCGTCACGGTCGAAGGCTCCAAATCAGGCATCTGCCAATTCCATTCTAACTCGTAGGGAACCTGGGGCGACAGGCTGACGCCTCCCCTGCGGAGATTGTCAATTGCCGGTGTCCCACCCTTCCGCCGGGTGGGGGAAGTGGCCGTCGAAGTCGTCCACGCCGGCAGGCCCCGCGACCATCGACGCATCGCCTCACACAGCCCCTCGTGCCGGCATGGTCGTGCGATCAGCCTGGGGTGACCGAAATTCGTCGGCCCCCGAACTCCGGGGTCTGCCTTCGGCGAGGCATTGCAGCCGTGACGGACTGGCCGAGACCGCTTCGTGCTGCGGTTGTCTGGCATCTCGGCAGTGGCCCGCCCGCCGTTGCGCAAGGCACCATGGTGCCGGGCAACGTTGCGGCCCGTAATCCTCGACCTCGTCAGGAGTGGGAGTAGCCGCGCGGATGGGTCCGGTGCCAGTTCCAGGCGGTTTCGATGATCTCCCGCAGGTCGACGTAGCGGGGCTCCCATCCCAGGACGGTGCGGGCGGTGTTCACGGCTGCCACGAGGTGTGGTGGATCGCCCGGACGCCGGGGCTGTTGGATGGTGCGAATTCCCAGCCCCGTGACCTGTTCACAGAGACGCACCACCTCTTTGACACTCCAGCCCCGGCCGGTGGCCAGATTGCAGAACAGTTTCTCTCCCGGCTGGATGTGCTCGAGAGCCGCCAGATGAGCCCGCGCCAGATCTTCCACATGCACGTAGTCGCGAATGCAACTGCCGTCGGGGGTGGGATAGTCGGTTCCGAACAGGTCGAGGTGCGGCCGCTGACCGGCGGCGACCTGCAGTGCCAGGGGAATCAGGTGCGATTCGGGAGTATGGTCTTCTCCCAGGGTTCCATCGCGCTGCGCTCCGGCGGCGTTGAAATAGCGCAGGGCGACGAACCCCAGGCCCCAGGCCGCCGCACAGTCTTCCAGCATCCATTCAATGATCAACTTGCTGCGGCCATAGGGACTGACCGGGTTGGGGACCGACGTCTCCAGGATGGGGGTTTCCGTGGGAATGCCGTAGATGGTGCAGCTGCTCGAAACCACCAGCTTGCGCACCTGGTGCCGCGCCATCACCTCGAGCAGGGCCAGCGTGTTCGCCACATTCTGGCGATAGTAGATCAGCGGTTCGCGCATCGATTCCCCGACGCTGGCGACCCCCGCGAAATGGACGACGGCGGCGAACTGCTGCTGCTCGAACGCGGCGTGGAGCGTGGTTCGATCGGCCAGGTCGCCGATGATCAGTTGCCGCCCGGCCACCGCCTCGGCATGCCCGACCGAAAGATTGTCATAAATCCAGACGTCGTAGCCCTGCTCGCGCAGCAGCCGGACGGTGTGGCTGCCGATATACCCGGCCCCACCGGTCACCAGAATCCGCGTTCCGCTCATTCCCAATCCGTTCTGCAGACAGCCACCAGGCAGGAAATCCCCCCCGGAAAACAACGCCTCTTCACGATACCGACCGCCTTCGCTTGCTTCAATCAGGGTGGTTCAATCTGGGTCACGTGTTTCCTTCTCCCGCAAGATCGGCTCATGCCAGTCGTGCGACAGGTTTTCCAACCTGTCGGTCATTCGACATGGCCGGAATGGATTGGCCTCGGAACGCGTTTTTCTTTCACGAACAAATTTTCAAATTTGTTCAACGGCCCGTGGGATAGGCTTCCAGCCTGTCTGTGAAAAACCCTGTGTGTGCGGACGCTGGACCTCGTCGTGCCATTGGGACGCCGGGATGACCCTCGATGGTGCTGACAAATTGGAAGTTCGTCGCCACGGCCCGTGGGATAGGCTTCCAGCCTGTCTGTGAAAAACCCTGTGTGTGCGGACGCTGGACCCCGTCGTGCCGTTGGGAGGCC
>CAIOTJ010000261.1 GCA_903861195.1 uncultured Planctomycetaceae bacterium
CGTGTAAGTGCCCAGCAACCACTTCATCCCGGCAACCAGATTGGGCTGCGGCGTCTCGACCACCACATGAAAATGGTTCGGCATGAGGACATAGGTGAACCTGCCAGCCCGTCTTGGCGCAAGCCTCGCCCAGCGTGTCGACGAAGCGCTGGCGATCCGCATCATCAATGAAGATTAGTTCGCGCCGGTCAGCGCGATTCATGACGTGATAAATCGAACAAGCATACTCGACTCTCAACTTGCGGGCCATCCCGGGAGAGTGCTGTGGCCGCTTCACATATCAATATCAAGAACTGACCCCTTTACCCTTTACTTTACCTCTTTACGGATCGTAGGCGGTGGATAATTGTGACGAAAAAAACGTTGCTATCAGATTTCCATAGACTAATGTGTCTTTGAAGACCCGGTTCGAAACGAGTTTTTCGTTGCTATGCTCATTTGTTTCTCCGTCGAAAACTACCTGTCGTTCGGCGCTCGGGCGGAATTCTCCACCGTCGCGACCCGGGAGATGCATCATCGCGATCGCACCTACTCGGCGGGGCCGGATGGGCTGCGCTTGCTCCCGGTTTCCGTGCTGTTCGGGCCGAACGCCTCGGGCAAGTCCAACCTGTTCCGCGCCCTCCAATTCCTGAGGGGTCTCGTTGTCGATGGGGTTCGCCCCGAGGCCGCGATTCCGGTCACTCCGTTCCGCCTGGATCCAGCCCTGCGCACTGCACCCAGCCGCTTTGAAATCGAGTTCCTGTCCTCCGGAACGGCCTTCGCCTACGAGGTGACAGTCACCAGTGCCCGAGTGCTTGAGGAGTCGCTGAGTCGGGTTCGTCCCAGCGGCAAGGTGTTGTTGTTCCGTCGGACGCTGGAATCAGATCGCCCGTCCTTCCATTTCGAAGACGAGCTCACCGGTGGAGATCTCGAGCAAACCCAGTTCCTGAACTTCGTGGGGAAAGGCACGCGCAACAACGAGCTCTTCCTGCACCAAGCGCTCGACCGGGCGGTGGAGTCGCTCAAGCCGGCCTTCGAATGGTTCAGCAAGATCCTCCTGCTGCTGGACCCACGCTCGGTGTCGCCAGCGATGGGTTTCCAGTTGGCTGCACAGGATGACTTTCGCTCGTTCTTCAGTGACTCGGTGCGGCGTATCGGCGCAGGCATCGAGTCAATTGAACCCGAAGTGTTGCCGGTCAAGGACTCGAATGTTCCCGAGCACGTGCGCGAGGAAGCCATGAGGCGGTTGACGGACGTCGATGGGGTCCTGATGGGCACGCGCGACGGGCAGCGATTCTCCTTCTCGAAGGTCAACGGTGAAGTCCAGGTGGCTCGTGTGGTGAGCTACCATCCGGGAACAGATGGCGAGCGGGTGCGCTTTGAATTCTCCGAGGAATCCGACGGCACCCAGCGATTCATGGACCTGCTGCCGGCCCTGTACAACCTCGGTCGCCCGAACCATCAGCAGGTCGTCTTCGTGGATGAACTGGACCGAAGTCTGCACAGCGGTTTGACCCGATCCGTAGTGGAGAGCTAC
>CAIOTJ010000262.1 GCA_903861195.1 uncultured Planctomycetaceae bacterium
CATGAGGACCCCACCATTGGCATCCCTGAAGGCGGGAGAATACCAGCCGGAACATCAATTTGTCCCCACTGGATATCGGGGAAGGGAAAAGAACGCTGCACCCGCGGGAGAATACAACACCGGATGGTACGAGACCCCCGATACGTTGCGACCATGAACCCGAGATCCATCGGCAATTTCCGGCTGGATTCTGGTTCGCATGTGCGTACCCAGAATCGCATGACCTTTCCCGCATTTCTCAACCCAACTGTGATGCTCAAATGAATCATTCCCGTCTCTGTGGCGCCTCGTACCCGTCCCGCCTCAGTCCGTATTGGCTTGTCTGTGTGTTTGGGATGCTTGTCGCACTGACCGGTTGCAATCGCAGCGCCAATCCAGGCGCCGTCCCACGGAGTGGGGTAGGGGATGAAACCGTTGCCGTTCTCAAGGTCGATCTGGCGCTCATGAATGCCGATGGGCGGCTGCAGGAAAGGATCCAAGCATTGTCTCGCGGTACAGAGACCGACTGGACCCCTTTTGGGAAGATGGTCGCTGCGCTTTCGTCCAATGGGGTCAGTCAGATCGCTATTCCGGTGAACATCGGTCCGTCGATGCTCGAAAGCGTGGGAATCTATCTCGGCGGCAAGGTGCGCTGTGAAAATGAGGACCTGGAGACGGCTCTCATCGAGGCAGGCGGAGGCAGCCCGCTGGCGGCCGGTGCCCTGTTCTCGGCGGTCACCGATACCTCCAGAGGGTGGAAGTTCTGGGGGGTCGGCGGTGGTTTTCTTTCATCAGCTCGGAGTTCAGTCGCGAGACGCTATGAAGATGCCTTCGAGCAAGGCGGGGCGGCCCCAATTCAGGTGGTGGTCTTGACGCCCAGCGAGGACATCCTCGGAGACATCAATCCGCAGCCCTCGGACCCGCGCCTGATCCGTCAAGTGGGTCGTCTGCTCAAGGCCGCCAAAGGGATGGAATCGCTTCGATTGGCCATTGCCTCGGATGGATCGACGCTTTCTGCCGGGGCTCTTTTCGACCGCGACTCGGGAGCTGCAGACTTCGTGAAGAGCTGGTCTGCATTGTCGCGGGACCTCCAGCTGGCAGCTGGCCCTGCCGACTCGGCAAATTCGCGATCGTTCGCTGCCCTCTTTGAGAAGTTGGCCCACCTGACGCCCAAAGCTGACGGCCGGTGGGTTCGATGGCAGCCCTAGGGATCGATGTTTTCTGGGTCGAATCAAAACAACCAAATCGGAGTGAATTACAATATGGACTACAAATTCGCAGGGGCATCCGCAGTGATGCTGCTCATCAACCTCGTCTACGCCGTCGTGGCGTTTCTGTTCGGCGTTGTCGCCCTGATCATTGCCGACAAGTGGATCTTCCGGAAGATCGACTTCGAGGAGGAGATCAAGAAAGGGAACCTGGCAGCAGCCGTGTTCGGCGGTGCGCTCACGATTTTCGTGGCGATGATCATCTCCCGCGCTCTCGGGAAAGGGTGACCGGATCCGGATCTCCACTCCAGACCGGCTCTCACGACACACCTGAATCTGCATTTTACTCTCGCCCTATGACAACCCGTGCTCCAGAGGTTCGATTTCCGCTCCGTGCCGTTTCCAGAGCAAACGCCGGTGGAATCCTGCTTGGGCTGTTAATTCTGTTCGCCTTGTTGTGGGCGCGCGGGGCGGATTCGACCGCCAACCCCG
>CAIOTJ010000263.1 GCA_903861195.1 uncultured Planctomycetaceae bacterium
CACTCAATGACCACGTCGATTGACCGACAGGTTGAAAACCTATCGTACGACGACGCCGCCGCCAGCGCGACGAGGTTCCGCGACTCACTCAATGACCACGTCGATTGACCGACAGGTTGAAAACCTATCGTACGACGACGCCGCCGACAGCACGACGAGGTTCCGCCACCCACTCGATGACCACGTCCATTCACCGACAGGTTGAAAACCTATCGTACGACGACGCGCCGACAGCGCGACGCGGTTCCGCCATCGACGCGAGGACCGCATCCATGAACCGACGGGTGGGAAACCTCTCGGACGATGGTGAACCGAGTCACTGGATCGGTTAAAATGGACAGATTGCCTCCCTCCCCCTTCCGGCTTCCGCCCGGATCCCGCCTGAGAATCTGACCGTCATGTCGCGCTTGTCCTGGTTTGCGGCCTGTCTGCTGGCGCTGGTGTGGTCCCTCCCCGCCGTGGGGGCCGACGACACCACCTTCTTCGAACAACGCATCCGCCCCCTGCTGGTCCAACGTTGCGAAGGGTGCCATTCCTCCCAAAAGGGGAAGACCCAGGGGGGATTGGCGCTCGATTCCAGGAAAGGGTGGCAGACCGGCGGAGAGACTGGGCCCGCCATCGTGCCGGGCCAACCGGCCGAAAGCCTGCTGATCAAAGCGATTGGCTATGCCGACGACAGCCTGCAGATGCCGCCGGAATCGGCCGGGGGGAAACTTTCGGCTGCCGAGATCGCCCTGCTGACCGAATGGGTCGCGAAAGGGGCCTTCGATCCGCGGGAGCCGAAAACGGGTCGCGGAGGTCTGACCGAACAGCAGCTGCGCGACTGGTGGTCGTTCCAGCCGGTCCGGCCGATCGTGGTCCCCGAGAGTCCGCCGGCGGCCCCGGCCGAACATCCCATCGACCGGTTCCTGAACCGCGATCTCGTGGCGGCCGGGTTGCTGCCCGCCCCACCCGCCAGTCGGCAGGAACTGATCCGCCGCATCACCTACGACCTCACCGGTCTGCCCCCCACTCCCGATGAGGTGCGGGCGTTTGTGAATGACGCGTCTCCCCAGGCGTATGCCCAATTGATCGACCGTCTGCTCGGCTCGGCGCGCTATGGCGAACGCTGGGGCCGGCACTGGCTCGATGTGGTCCGGTATGCCGACACCGCCGGCGAAAACTCCGATCATCCCATCCCCGACGCCTGGCGGTATCGCAACTGGGTGATCGACGCCTTGAACCGCGATCTGCCGTACGACCAGTTCGTGCGCGATCAGATCGCCGGCGATCTGATTCACGCCGACGCTCCCCCCGACCAATACGCGGCCGGAGTGGTCGCCACCGGGTTTCTGGCTCTGGCCCGCCGGTTCGACCACGACAGCGACAAATGGATGCACCTGACGATCGAAGACACGATCGACACCGTGGGGAAAGCGTTCCTGGGGTTGTCGGTCGCGTGTGCCCGCTGCCACGACCACAAGTACGACCCGATCTCGGCCCGCGACTACTACGCCCTGTACGGCATCTTCAGCAGCACGCGGTACGCCTTCCCGGGCTGCGAGGCGAAGCAGCAGCCGCGCGATCTGGTCCCCCTGCTGCCCCCCGCCGAATGGGCCCGCACCATCGAGCCGTTCGACCGCGCTCTGGCGGCCCTCGACGCGTCGCTTAAAGAAATCGACACCGCGCTGGCGGGACAAGCCAAGGCGTTTTCCGAAGCGGTGGGGGACCGCGTGACCAAACTGGCCGCGGGGAAGATTGCCGATGGCGGTTCGCAGAAACTGAGCGAGGGGCAAGAGCCCCGGCTGGAAGTGCCGGTCACCCCGGGGCAGTTGCTGGTGCTGACCATCGATCCCGACGGCAACTACGGAGCGGACACCACGGTGGTCGAGTGGGACCTGGTCGAGCAGGGAGGCGAGAACCGCCGCTGGAATCTGGCGCAAGACATCACCGGCGACTTCCTGCAGGCCAACCCACATGCCGACGGACAGGGACACCCAGGGGTCTGGTTGTTTCTCGACACCCGGGGGGGGCTGGGGCTGTTGCCGGACCGGGCGGCCAAGCTCGACGGACAGCCGGCCCTGAGTGCCTGGCGGAAGGGAGACAATCCCTCGGTCTTCGTGAATTCGTCGGCCGATCCGGTGAAGGTCTGGACCACGCTGCCCGGCAAGACGGTGTTCGTGCACCCGGCGCCGGATGGCGCGGTGGCAATTGGCTGGGTCAGCCCGATCGCGGGAACGGTGAAGATCGAAGGCCGGGTGGCGGATGGGCATCCTGGTGGCCCCAACGGGGTCGGCTGGAAGCTGGAACAACTGACGGGAGACCTGACTACGGTGCTGGCCGAGATGTCGCGGCTGGGGACCCGGCGGGCGGGGCTGGCGGCCGAGCGTGCCGCGCTGGCGGCGCAGGCCCCGCGCAAAGAGACTGCGTATGCCGTGGTGGAAGGGCCCCCCGCCCACGCGCGTCTGCATCTGCGGGGAGATCCCGAGAAACCGGGAGAGGAAGTTCCCCGGCGATGGCTCGAGTTGTTCGGCGGCGAGCCGTTGCCTGCGAACGCCGGCAGCGGCCGACGGGAGCTGGCGAACTGGCTGAGCGATGCGCGGAATCCCCTGGTGGCCCGGGTGATGGTCAACCGTGTGTGGCAGTATCACTTTGGGACGGGGCTGGTCCCCACACCCAACGACTTCGGCACCCGCGGGCAGGTCCCCACGCATCCCGAATTGCTCGACTGGCTGGCGCAGCAGTTGGTGGACTCGGGGTGGAGCCTGAAGGCGCTGCACCGGCTGATCTTGCAATCGGCGGCGTACCAGCGGTCGAGTCGGCAGCCTGACACCGCCCTGCTGGAGGGGGCGCTGGCCCGCGACCCGAACAACGCGTTGTACTGGCGGTTCAACCGCCTGCGGCTGGATGCCGAGCAATTGCGCGACAGCCTGTTGATGGCGGCAGGGCAGCTTGACCTGAGTCCGGGGGGGGCGTTGCCGATTCCTCCCGCGGCCGGCTGGTCTTACTCGCAGCACGTTCCGTTCGCCGGGGTTCCCGAGTCGAACCAGCGAACGATCTACCAGATCGTGCTGCGGAATCGCCGGCCCCCCTTCATGGCGCTGTTCGACGGGGCCGACCCGAACGCCACCACGCCGTTGCGGCAGGTGACGACTGTCCCCACGCAGTCGCTGTACTTCCTGAATGATCCGTTCTTTCATGCCCAGGCCGAGGCGTTGGCGAGGCGGGTGCTGCCCGCCGCGACCGACGAGGCCCGCGTGCGGCAACTGTACGAGCTGGCGCTGCAGCGTGACGCGACGGCGGCCGAGGTGGCCGCGGCCCTGGGGTTCACCGCCGAGTACACCGCCGCGGTGGCCGAGCCGGCCGAGCCAGCGCAGCCCGAGCGGCCGCTGGCGGTCTGGTCGGCCCTGACCCGCATCGTGCTGGCGGGCAACGAGTTTCTGTACGTGGATTGAGTCTGTTCCCGAAGGCTGCGCCCCCCCGGGGCTGCGCTGGGCCGGTCGAGTGCGTTCCCGACCCGGTCAACCGTCTTTCCCGATGCTGTGTCTGACTGGAGTGTGGCGATGAACCGCCCCGAATTGTCGCGACGGATGGTGTTGAAATCGGCAGTGGCGAATTCGCTGCTGTTTCCCGGTCTGTTGAGCGAGCTGCTGGCGGCCGATGCCCCGGCTGCCCGGCCGGCCGGTCCCACCAACCCGCTGGCCCCGCGCGATCCGCACTTCGCCCCGAAGGCCAAGGCGGTGATCTTTTTGTTCATGAGCGGCGGGGTGTCGCATGTTGATTCGTTCGACCCCAAGCCCCAGCTCTTCGCCGACCATGGCAAGCAGGTGGTGTTTGATCATCCCGAAACGCGCAACCGCCCGGGATACGAAAAGATCTTCCTGAAACGGCCCGACTGGAAGTTCGCTCCTCGCGGGCAGAGCGGCATCGAGGTGAGCGATCTGTTCCCGCACGTCGCCGCCCAGGCCGATGACCTCGCAGTGATCCGTTCGCTGCACACCAGCCACTCGAATCACTACAACGCCACGCTGGGAATGCACACCGGGTCGTTCGCCTTCGCCCGCCCCAGCATCGGGTCGTGGTTGAGCTATGGACTGGGCACGGTGAACCAGAACCTGCCGTCGTTCCTCGTGCTGGCGCCGCAGATGCCGTATGCCGGGACCCAGGTCTGGGCGTCGGACTTTCTGCCGGCCGCCCATCAGGGAACCCGCGTGATGCCCGGTGCCGAGCCGGTGGCGAATCTCAAGCGTCGGGTTCCCTCCGAGCGCCGGCAGGACCTCGAACTGGCGGCGCTCAAGTCACTGAATCTGGCGCATCAGCAGAATCGGGCCGAGGATCCGCAACTGGCGGCCCGCATCCGGTCGTTCGAGACCGCGCATGGCATGCAGAGCGAGATGCCGCAGGCGCTCGATTTCTCTCCAGAGACCGAGGCCACCCTGGGGCTGTACGGCTTGAAGCCGGGGCAGACCGACGGGTTTGGCTGGCAGTGC
>CAIOTJ010000264.1 GCA_903861195.1 uncultured Planctomycetaceae bacterium
CAACTATCCGCCCACAAGTGTCATTCTGGACGGGGATCGGCTCTTTGCTTCTTTCCCCGAATGGAGTCGCTATGACTCGACAACCCGCCAATATACTTCGGGGGTGGTGCTCGTCTGGGAACGAGTCGGGGGAGTCTGGCAAGAGACCGCCCGGATGAGCCCCGACTCCATTGCCTCGAACAATTACCGAGAGTTCGGCCAGGCGATGGCACTGTCCGGGAATCTGCTGACGGTTTCCAGCCGGCGCGATGGGGGACGACTGGAACTGTTTGAGAAGGTCGGTTCGACCTGGACTCGTATGGCGACTGTGCCGACGAAGAACGGAAGTTCCATTCAGCGCCTGACGATGTCGGGGCGCACGGTCCTGGTGGAGAACAGCCAATCCGCCCAGCTCTATGAATTCCCCGTCGGTATCCCTGCATTCCCGTCGCTGACGTTGACGGTGAAAGAGCAGGCAGCGTTCGGGACGGTCGTCGGAACAGCCAGCCTGACTCCGCTTGCCGGGCAAAGCTATCGCTACGCCATCACGAGTGGGAATACAGGCGACGTATTCCGCATCGATCCGGTGACGGGAGAGATCACCGTCAAACGCGGTTCATCCCTCGACTTCGAGACAACGCCGGTTTACACCCTGTCCGTGACTGCGACCGAGGCCAGCGGGCAGACCGTATCGACCACGGTCACTGTACAGCTCGTCAATCTGGCAGAGCCGCAGTCGCAAATTATCGACAATGGTGGAACCGGCTTCGCCACCACCGGAACCTGGACGAACGAGAACACCGGTCGTGGCCGGTCGGTTTTGCGTACCCCCGCCGGGAACGGCACCGCGCAAGCGACGTGGACCTTCAGCGGGTTGACGCCAGGAGTTTACCGGATCGCAGCGACCTGGTCGGCCAATTCGAATCGGACAACGAACGCTCCATATCGTGTTCTCGTCAATGGAATCCAGGCTGCGACCAAGACATTCAATCAGCGGAATACCCCCACGGAGTTCGTTCAGGACGGTTCAGGCTGGCGAGTCATCGGCACGATTACTGTGACCGGCAACGACTCGACGCTGGTCACAGAACTGGTCAACACGACGACCACGGGGTTCACCATCGCCGATGCAGTGCGTCTTGATCGCCAGGGAGCGATTGCGATGGCGCCCGACATCGAACTCAGCTCCGGTGGCAACGTACTGCCCGATGGGACAGGTGTGATCGACTTTGGAAGCAGCACCGTGGGGGCGACCACCATGCGCGACTTCCGTGTGACGAATCGCGGGCCCGCAGATCTGACGATTTCGTCGGTCACGCTACCTGCTGGATACCAATTGACGGTGCCCTGGACGGCGAATCTGACTCTGGGCCCGGGGGATTGGCATGATCTGACGATCGCTGCCAATCCATCGGTGGCGGGGACCTCGACCGGCACGTTGCAACTGGTCAGCGACGATGGGGATGAGTCCCCGTATGAAGTCACACTCACCTCGACTCGTACCGCGCTCGATCAGCCGTTGGCCCGGATCACGGTCGACGGAGTCGAGGTGCCCGCTTATTCCGGGACGATCGATTTTGGCACCACCGCCTCGGGAATCGCCGTGGCCAGGACGGTCCAGATTCAGAATATCGGGACAGGGATCCTGCGGTTCCCGGATTCCTGGCTGACAGAGACCTGGAGTGGCAATTTCGAGATCAATTCGACCGGGACCGACATGGAGTTGGCTCCTGGAGAGTCCACGACATTCGTGATTCGATTCCTGGCCCGCAAGCTGGGGACCTCTCGCGATCGCTTGAAAACCGGGGCATATTGGGGTTGGACGGACCAGCAACAGGCGAGTGCCTACTTCAACCTGATCGGCCATGTCCAAACGGGGCGACTGGCGCTGGAGTCCTCGGGGCCTCTCGACGCTCTCCCCAATCAGATTGTCACCGCGACATACGTTTATCGGAATACCGGAGACTCAGCGACGATCCTCCAACCCGCCACGCTGTCGGGATCGAGTCGCATCACAATCCTCTCCAACTTCGCGGCCAATCAGTCCGTGGCCCCGGGGGCGACTGCCTCGATCACCGTGCAGTACGCGGCCGGTGCAGAGGGTGTGATTGAAAGCGCGTACTTTCAGTTTACGGCGACAGGGCAGGTGACTTCAGTCACTCAATCTCTGGTCGGACGGACACTCGCGCCGGAGATTCGGGTCGATCGTATCAACATCAGCCCCTCGGATGTCGTCGACGGCGTCAGCAACATTCACTTGTGGCATGCGCCGGTGAATGGAACTGGACGCCAGGAGTTCCGCGTCACGAACAATGGAGCTACGAATCTGGTGTTGCAGCCCGCAACCGCTCCAGCGGGGTTCCGGATTGTTCAAAACTTCACCGTGGATCAGGTACTCGCCACTTACGGGTCAGCGATCCTGGCGATTGAACCCGATACGACCGTGGCGGGCATCTTCACGGGTGAGATCACGATCCCGAATAACGATCCGAATGAGTCTCCATTCAACTTCACTGTACGCTCCACGGTCTTCGCACCGCCCGAGATCGATCTGTCTGTGGATGGACAGCCGCTGGCCGATGGGGCCACGCTCGATTTTGGGACCTCCGCTGGCACGACTATTCGGAAAACGATCCGGATCACCAACTCCGGGACGGGAGTGTTAACGCTCAATCCGCAGTCCA
>CAIOTJ010000265.1 GCA_903861195.1 uncultured Planctomycetaceae bacterium
CTGCGGACCCCCGCCACCGCCACCCGCGACAGCGTCGGGGTCCCCCTTGCCAGTTCGTCGGCAAACTGCCGGTACCAGATGGCGTGGGTGTAGTCGTCGCGGAACAGCTCGGGGGGGCAGCAGTTGAGGCGGGTGTCGTTGATGCCGTCGTAGACCAGCACCAGGTCGAACCGCTGCCGTTGTTCACCCAGATGCTGGTACTGCAGCAGACTGTCGCGCGAGGTGAAGCCCGCCTGGCCGAGGTTGGCCAACCGCCACCGGCCCGGCAGCCGGGCTTCGAGCCGGCGCTGCAGCTCGGCCTCGACGGTTCCCCACTCGGGGTCCAGCACCGAGCCCCCCAACAGCAGCAGATCAAACCGGTTGTCGGTGCGCGTGGCGGGTTGCGCGACCAGTCCCGCCTGCCGCAGGCGGGGGTAGTAGTGATCCCAGGCACTGGGGCGCTGCGAGAAGGGGACCGCCGAGCCGACCAGCCAAAACAGCCGCACCCCCAGCCAAACCACCCCCCAGCAGAAACCGAGGTACAGGGCGAGGAACACCAGCCGCCGGCTGCGCGAGCGCGGCCAGCGCGGCCGCCAGCGACCCGCCGATGGCGCGGGGCGCGAGGCGGAACTGAACTCGGCGGCGGACGGTGTGCAATCCTGGTCAGACATCACACCGACAGTTTAACGCAGGCACCTTCAAGCTGGCATTTCCAGGGGCCACCGATCAGGACCACCCGGTTTCTCCACCCTGCCATCAACCTGGCAGCGCCGGGAACAACCAACCCTCACCCCGATTGGCCCTCACCCTGCGAACGCCGGGATCCCGGTGAGGTGTTCCCCCAGGATCAGCAGGTGCATGTCGTCGGTTCCCTCGTAGGTCTTCACGCTTTCGAGATTGTTCATGTGGCGGAACGACTGGTGTTCCCCCAGGATGCCGATCCCTCCCAGCAGCTCGCGCGCCGTCCGCGCAATCTCGAGGGCGGTCTCGACATTGTTCCGCTTCGCCATTGAGATCTGCACGTGGGTGGCGTGGCCGTGGGCTTTGAGTTGGGCCAGCCGAAACGCCAGCAGTTGGGCCTTCGTCAGTTCGGTGGCCATCAGGGCCAGCTTCCGCTGCACGAGTTGGAACGCCGCCAGCGGACGCCCGAACTGGATCCGCCGCAGGGCATGCTGCCGGGCTTCGTCGTAGCAGGCGGCGGCGGCCCCCAGCACCCCCCAGGCAATGCCATAGCGGGCATGGTTCAGACACAACAGCGGCGACTTCAACCCCTTCGAGGCGGGCAGCAGCGCCTCGGGGGGAACATGGCAGTCGGCCAGCTCGATCCGGCAGGTCAACGCCGCCCGCATCGACAGCTTCTGTTCGATCAGCGTGGGATGAAACCCGGGCGTTCCCCGTTCCACCAGAAACCCCCGAATCGCCTGGGGCGACGAGGAATCGATGCCGGGCAACCCCGCCACCTTGGCCCAGATCACCGCCACGTCGGCATGCGTCGCCAGCCCGATCCACAGCTTGCGCCCCGTGAGCGCGTAGCCCCGTTCGGTGAGGGTGGCGGTGGTGGTCATGCCGGCCGGGTTCGAGCCGAAGTCGGGCTCGGTCAGTCCGAAGCAGCCCAGTTTCTCGCCCCGGGCCATCGCCGGCAGCCACCGCTCTTTCTGATCGTCGCTGCCAAACATGTGGATGGCGTTCATCGCCAGCGCCCCCTGCACCGAGGCCAGGGTCCGCAGGCCGGTGTCTGCCCGCTCCAGCTCCTGCATCACCAGGCCGTACTGCAGTGGAGACAGCCCCGCGCAGCCATACCCCGTGATGTTCCCTCCAAACGCCCCAAACTGGGCGATCTGCAACGCCAGTTGCAGGGGAAACTCGGCCCGTTCATTCCATTCGGCAATGTGCGGCAGGTAGTTGGTCTCGACCCAAGTGCGCACCCGTTGCCTTAACGCCCGGTCTTCGGCCGTCAGCAGATCGTCAAGCTGGAACAGGTCGGGGGGCTCAAACACCGTCGCGACAGACATGGCAGTCTCCTCCACAGGGGAACTCGGCTTTCATTTTAGACACCTCCCGCCCTGGCGAGTGGGGGTTCCCCCGCGATCCCGCCCGCTTTTCCTGACGGTTCGGTTCCGGGAACCGGGGTGCGACGGGGGCGCGTCGGCCCCCGGCCCCTGGGCGACGGCCGCCGGCACGGGTGGGCCACCCCCGGCAGCCTGCGGTCTGCACGCCCGGTTGCGACACCGACCGAGCCCCACGCTTTACAGCGGTTCCCCCTCACAAGACACTGCGGTTTCCTCCCTCTTTTGTCCCTCCTCGATGGCCCCCTCGGGCCGCGAAAGGTGATTGCGAAGCATGCAGACGATCAAGCAACGACTGGCCCAGGGTGAACTGTTGATGGTGGCCGCGGCGGGGCGCATTGTGCACCACAACCTGCTGCAGATGATCGGCATGCATGGGGGGTTCCAGGCGGTCTGGTTTGATCTCGAGCACATGAGCTACTCGACCGAACGGCTCGAAATTGGCACCCTCGCCTGCCGCAGCCAGGGGATGGATACCTTCGCCCGGCTCGCCCCCACCGACTACGCCGCCGTCACCCGCGCCCTCGAGGCGGGGGCGGGAGGGGTGATGGCCGCCCAGATCCGCAACGCGCAGGAAGCCGAGCAGTTTGTGCGCTGGGCGAAGTTCTTTCCCCGCGGCAACCGCGGCCTCAACACCGCCGGCTACGACGCCCGGTTCGCCACCGTTCCCGCCCCGCAGTTCACGGCGCAGGCGAACAAAGACTCATTC
>CAIOTJ010000266.1 GCA_903861195.1 uncultured Planctomycetaceae bacterium
GCCAGGAGCGCTGGGTTCGACGGCATCGAATTGCATGCCGCGAATGGCTACCTGATTGACCAGTTCCTGCAGTCGCGAACCAATCATCGTTCCGACCGGTATGGGGGCAGCCTCGCCAATCGCCACCGATTCCTCCAGGAAGTCCTCGACGCCGTCCTCTCCGTCTGGCCCGCCAGTCGGGTGGGGGTCCGACTGGCACCCAACGGCATCTACAACGACATGGGCTCCCCCGACTATCGCGAGCAATTCCTGCATACGATCGGGCAGTTGAATCGGTTGGAACTGGCCTACCTGCACCTGCTCGACGGACTCGCGCTGGGATTCCACAATCTCGGAACCCCCTTCACCCTGTCCGAGGCCCGGCAAGTGTATTCCGGAACGCTGATGGCCAATTGTGGTTACACCCGGGAATCGGCCGAGGCGGCCGTGTCGGACGGCTTGGCCGAATTGGTGTCGTTTGGTCGCGATTACATCAGCAATCCCGACCTGGTGGAACGATTTACCCACGGGTGGCCCCTCACGCCCCCCGCCCCGATGGACGTTTGGTACTCCCCCACCGGAGCCCGCGGCTATACCGATTTTCCCAGCTATTCGCCGGGCTGAGATCGCGGTAAGTCGTCGCGGAAGGGGCTTTGCAAAGCCGACCGCGAGGGTTGCGCACGGCCACAACCCTCGCGGTGTTCACCTCACTTCAAGCCACTTCAGTCGGCAAATGGGTTCCGGGGATTGTCCTGTTGCAGTCTCGAGACGGCTCGTGTTTTACCGGTCAGCTCACGGTCGAACTGGCTGGGTGCCTTCGATTCGTTGGACGACCGAGCGTCACCGTAAACTGGATACCCATAGCCTGGGCCGCCGTATCCCTGGGCTCCATATCCTGGATAGTAGCCTCCCCCATAGTAGCCTGCCGGGGAGCCGATGACGGGTGAACTGATCGCCGGGGGAAGCACCGGGCCAGAGTAGAAACCACCGGCCGGCGCCGGAGCGGGAGGAGGATAGCAGCCTCCCATGGGAGCACATCCTCCTCCATACCCCGGCCCATAGTTGCAGGGGGCGGGATAGGGACTGGGGTAGCCATACCCCACCGGAGCACAAACGGGGCGGCAGGCGGGACGACAGGGGCCACATCCAAACCCCCATCCACAGCCAAAAAATGCCGTCTTTTCACCACCGTCCATGATCTCCCCCGGCAGGGCCGACTGCGCCGAGCGTTCTTCGAACGAAGGCCCGTTGGCCTCCGCCTCCAACGGGGTCGGATCGGCGGGCGACAACCGCCTTTGCGTCTCGCGCGGCTGGGGAGCCCGATCTTCCGAAACCAGCGCGAACGGATTCCCGCGGGGCGCACGGGACGTCTGCGGGGCTCCGGTGGAGCGACCCTGAGTCGTTCGCGTGCTCATCGCAGGCCGCTCGCCAGCCACCAGGCCCGACGTCGAGAAAATGCCCGCCGAGAGAACCGCCATCTTCCACCACTGACGCAGGCCAACCATGACAAACCTCCTGGGATTTACCACCCGAATCACCAACGGCGGGACAAGCCCCGCACGGCCTGTCGCGACATACGTCAGGCGGAAAAGATCAGATGCACGGCGCATGCCAAATCTGAAAAACAACACCACAGCCACGTTTTGCCACGAGTTGTGGGCGTTACAGTTCTCCCAGGCATCTCATCCTGTGCTTTTTCTGCTGGCCAGTTCGCCGGTTTCCGCTGATGAGCTGGTGAATCACAGCATTTTGATCGGAGCATCACAACCATCGCGTCCTGGAGTCGCGTTCTTACAACACCTCTTTACAATCCTGATTCATGCGACTCCACTCCCTTCCACTGCCGTTTCCGAACCTGGATCTCCCGCGTTCAATTGAAGTTTTCAGCACCATCGGCGAGGCTTCAACTGCCAACTTGCCGTCTCAGTATGAGTCAAAATGGGGCTCGCTGCGCGAGAACTTCCCCGAACCGAGTCATTACGAGGCCATCCCCCGGATATTGTAAATCTTTTTTGCAACAGTTGGCAGAAACCAGGACCAGTTCATCGCCACAACCGTCTCCAGGGACGAACCCAGAGCGGTCAATATGATGTAAGAACATGCAATAGAACACGTTATTGATTTTCCAAGAGGATTTTTCAGCTTTGGCATGCGCTCTGCAAAAGACCCCAGACGTGCTCAACTGAAATCAATACGATGACAGGAGCCACGGGTTGAACCCGTCAAAATCAACGATCTGGAGAGTGATCATGCTTGTCTTGGCTCGGAAGAAAGCGGAGACGATTCTGATTGGCGAAGACATTGTCATCAAGGTGCTGCACATGCGGAACGGTGTGGTGCGAATTGGGATTGATGCCCCCCAGAGTGTCCGCGTGATGCGCGGAGAGGTGCAGGGAATGGGTCGCGAATCTGCCCCCCCTCACCAGTCGCCGGAACAACTCCCTGCGCAAGATTCCTATCAGCAGGAGGTGGCGGTGATCGAGGAGCAGTGCCGGCCGGCGGCCGAGGCCGCTCAGGCGTCGGACCCCCGTTCTGCGTCTCAAATCTCTCCTGTGATTTCGACGACGGCACCGTTGGCCGCGATGCTGCGAGCCTTGCGCGTCGTTTCCACCGGCGCGGAGGGGCCGGCTCTTCAACTTCGATCTCCTCAGCGCAACTGACTCTCGAACAGCGGATTTCGCATCTTCGATCCACCTCGGCCATCTCTTCTGCCTCGACCGGATCATCGCCATGTCCTTTCCCCTGCCCGTTCGAAATCTTTGGTTGTCCCAATGGCTGTGCGTGGGTTTGGCCTCCCTGGGCTGTGGACTGGTCTCTCCTCCACTCTTTGCCCAATCCGGCCGTCAGGGACGAGGAGTGGAGCACTCCAGTGGGTTCTCGCTGCTGCGGGACGATGAGAGCACCTCTCGCCGGCTGCTGCGGGACGAGTCCCGGACTCCACGCGGCGGCGCGACTCTGCGCGTGATCCGGGAAGACGCGTTCGAAACCGAGGAACGGCTGCCGTCATCGCGGTGGGATGCTCCCTCGCTCAATCGCGACCCGGCCGAGTTCGACAGCTTCGGCCTGGGATCGTTCCAGTCCCGGGATGGTCAGGGGCTGCGACGTCCCCGCGGCCGGGGCCCCGCGCTTCGGGAGTCCCCCCCACCTGCGGACCAATCCCCCGAATGGAACCAGCCGCCGCAGGACAATTCGACGCAGCCCGCGGCCGATTCGCCCGCCTGGCGTGGGCACCTCGCCCCCGCCCAGGAGCTGATTTCGCGACGGTATTCCGATCCTCAGGTCCTGGAGTTCGTGTCGACCATCTCGCCGCAGCAGTCCCTGACTTTGTACCAGGAGACCCTTGAACTGATCGCCTCCCGGCATCTCGATCCCCCCCCTCCCTCGCGGCTCGTCCAGCGGGGACTCTTCAACCTCGTGGAGGCGTTGCGGAACCCCATCTTTCAGCAGGGTGCACGCGTCGCCATGGATCCCCGGCAGCTCCCCCTCTTCGAGCAAACCCTCGTCCAGAGATTCCAGCAGTCTTCGCTGCAGACTCCGGGCGAGGCCACAGGCTTGCTGCAGGCTGTCATGCTGTCGGCACAACAGGATCTCGGGCTCAACCCCGTCCTGGTGGCGCTCGAATTTGAGTACGGAGCCATCGAGTCTCTCGATCAGTTTTCGGCGGTCGTCCCTCCGGCCACACGGTCGGACTCCAATCGCAACTTTTCGGCCCCCGCGGTGGGGATTGGTGTGCAGGTGCAGGTGGCCCCGGAAGGACTGCGAGTCGTGCGAACACTCGCCGGCAGCCCGGCTCGCCAGGCGGGCCTGCAGCCGCAAGACCTCATCGTCTCGGTCGATGGACAACCCCTGGCGGGGCGCGATCTCAACAACGCCACCGCGCTGATCACCGGCCCCGAAGGAACCCAGGTGACCCTGACAGTGATGCGAACCAACTCCCCGGCCGCGGCAGTGGCCGTTGCTCGACAGCGTCTCGAGGTTCGTTCGGTCTCCGAGGCTCGCATGCTGACCGCCGAGACGGCGTACGTGCGTCTCGACACCTTCTCGGCCACCAGTCCCCAGGAGCTCCAACAGGCCCTGCAGACACTGGCCAACCAGGGAATGCGAAGCCTCGTCTTCGACCTGCGGGGCAATCCGGGAGGCTTGCTGACGACCGCGATTGAGATTGGCCGGATGTTCGTCAAAGAGGGAACCGTCGTCTCCACCCGCGGCCGGACCCGCGAAGACAACACCTCCGAGCCAGGAGCTGACGGAGCCACCTGGAATCTCCCCCTGGCCGTGCTGGTCGATGGAGACAGTGCCAGCGCCAGCGAAATTCTCGCGGCGGCGATCCAGGAGAACAACCGGGGGGTGGTTGTCGGAACACCGACCTACGGCAAGGGAACCGTGCAGACTTTGTTTCCCCTGCAGACCGCGGGGGTTTCTCTGCGGCTGACCACCGCCCAGTTTTATTCCCCCCGGGGGCGTGAAATGGCGGGACAGGGGGTCACCCCCGACATCTCCGTGCCAGGCGATGAAACGACCCAGGGAACCTCGGCCGACCTCCCGCTGCTGCGGGCCATCTCCGCGGTGAATCGATCCCCCGCGGGGACCGTAGCGCCCCCTCTGGTGCGAGGGCGGGGAGGGCGGAATCCAACAGAACTCTCCCGTCGGCAGACCGGCCAGAGAGGCTGAAGGCCGGGTTGGGAATGGCGGGAAATAGCACTCGGGCCAGGAAATGCGATATGCTGCGGGGGAGGCGTGCGGGTCTGCACGCCTCCCCCGCCTGTTGTGTCTCGGGATGTGATCGAAATGTCGCCGCGCGTGAAATCCCCCGGGGCCGAGCCTGCTGGAGAAACGCTGACCTTGGGACAGCCTCTGGTGCAGTCCGCGGCCCTGCTGCTGCCCCCTCGATTCGAGCGACTGCGTGTGGCTCTCGAAGAGTCGCTGGCATCCCGAATCGATGATCCCGAGCCCATTCACCAACTGCGGGTCGCGACCCGGCGCTGTGCCACCGCCGTCGATCTGCTGGGAGTGCTGATTCCGACGGATCTGCGTCGGCCAGTCTTGCGACAACTGAAACAACTGCGGCAGATTTGCGGACCCGCCCGCGACCTCGACATCCAGCGCGCTTTTTACGAGCGGCTGTTGACGGAAGCCGACGCCCGCGACCTGGCGGTGATCGATCTGCTCTACGAACGTGGCACGAGCCGTCGCGAGAAACTGCAGCAGGACCTTCTCGACGGGATTGCCCGGCGACGACGGAAGCTCGAGCGTCGATGCACCGATGTCCTCGCCCATCTCGACCTGCTGCGGGAGCGCAAGTCCGCCCCGTGCGGCCGCCTGGGAGAGACCGCTCTGCCGCTGCTGACAGGGCTGTTGCAGAGAGTGTGCGATCAGGCTCCCGGCCCGAATTCCTCGTCTGCCCAGCTGCACCGACTGCGGATCGCAGGCAAGAAGCTCCGTTACGCCTGTGAGCTTTTTCAGCCCCTGCTGGAGCCAGAGTACAGCACCCTTCTCGCCCCCCAGCTGATCGCCCTGCAGGACGAGTTGGGAAACCACCACGACGCCCAGGTGGCGGAGGAGCAGTTGGCGGAATTGCGGCAACGCTGGAAGCAAAAACGCCTGCGCCCCAACTGGGATCACAAACCACAGGGGCTGTTTTCCTGGAAAGAACTGTCGGCTGGGCTGCGGTTCGTGGCTCGCGTCCATGCGGACCGGGCGGCCGCGGCCCGCGAACGGTTCTTCCAGCTATGGCCTGATTTCTCGACCACCGCCTTCCGCCTGCCGCTGGAGGCCCGCCTGCGGCAACTCTCCTCGGCCCCATCGCGAGGAAAGCGGTCGCCGGGGACCGCGCCAGGTGCTCGTCCCCAATCAGACAGGTCCGTGCCATGAGCATCTTCTGCCGAATTGACGACAAGCTGATTCCCCTCTATCGGGTGCTCTGGGTAGCGGCCACCCCGCACTTTTGCGGTGAGTCCGAGTGCAACTGCGAAGGGCTTTACGAGATCACACTCGATGGAGGAAGCGAGCCCATCTGGGCCCGGCACGACGAAAAAGAGCGGCTGATCGAGCAGATCGAAGATTGGCAGCAGCGGTAGCCCCGGCGTCGCCTGACCCAGTGTGTCTCTCTATACTCCGGGCTCGGCTCTGCGACACGCGACAGAGCTTCGTGTCGCCACGGCGGCACAGGCGGCCCGCCTTCCTCCCCCCTGCAGGTTTTCTCTTTCTCCATGGCTTCCTGGGAATTCTGGATCGACGTTGGCGGAACCTTCACCGACTGTATCGCCCGCGGCCCCACGGGCGAACTCGTCCAGTGCAAGGTTCTCAGTTCCGGAGTGACCAAGGGACAGGTCGCCGAGATCCAGGGAACCAACCGCCTGCTCGATCCGGGACGTCGTGGGGATCCCCCGGATTTCTGGGTGGGCTGCGAACTCCGGCTGCTCGATTCCGATGGTTCCCCCTGCCTCGCCACCCGCATCACGGCGTTCGACCACCGGACCGGATTGCTGACCTGTGCGGCGGTCATCCCGCCGGTCGACCTGCCGGCCGGTTACGAACTGGTCTCGGGGGAGGAGGCCCCGACACTGGCCATTCGTCGCGTGCTGGGGGAACGCCTGGACCAGCCGCTGCCCCCCGTGGCCGTGCGGCTGGGAACCACGCGGGGAACCAACGCCCTGCTGACTCGCCGGGGAGCGCGGACCGCGTTCATCACCACCCGCGGATTCGCCGATGTGCTGCTGATCGCCAACCAGGACCGTCCCCGCCTCTTCGACCTGGAGATTCGGAAACCCACCCCGGTGTTTGAACGGGTGCTGGAGATTGACGAACGCCTTGATGCACAGGGGAGTGTGTTGCGTGCTCCCGACCGCGAGGCTGCGCTGCGGCAATTGCAAGAGCTCAAGTCGACCGGTGTGGAATCGGTGGGCATCTGCCTGCTGCACGCCTTCGCCAATCCCGCGCACGAGCTGCTGGTCGAAGAACTCGCCCGCGAGGCGGGGTTTACCGAGATCAGCCGGTCCAGCCGGCTGGCCCCGCTGATCAAGATCGTATCGCGCGGCGACACGACCGTTGTCGATGCCTATCTGAATCCAATCCTCCGGCGTTATGTGCAGACCCTGCGGGGGTCTCTGCCGGGCAGCCACCTGCGGCTGATGACCTCGGCCGGAGGCCTGGTCGAGGCCGAACATTTCGTGGGGAAGGACAGCATTCTCTCGGGGCCGGCGGGTGGGGTGATCGGCTTCTCGCGAGTCGCCCAGCGGGCCGGTTTCGAAAAATCGATCGGCTTCGACATGGGAGGAACCAGCACCGACGTCTCCCGTTTCGATGGACAGTACGACCTCGAGTATGAGACGCGCAAGGCCGGCGTGCGGGTGGTCGCTCCGATGCTGGCGATCGAGACTGTGGCGGCCGGTGGCGGCAGCATCTGCCACTTCGACGGGGTGAAGCTGGTGGTGGGCCCCGAGAGCGCCGGTGCCAACCCCGGCCCCGCCTGTTATGGGCGGGGCGGTCCCCTGACCGTCACCGACGTCAATCTGTACCTCGGCCGGGTCAT
Source organism: uncultured Planctomycetaceae bacterium (assembly GCA_903861195.1). Lineage (GTDB taxonomy): Bacteria > Planctomycetota > Planctomycetia > Planctomycetales > Planctomycetaceae > UBA10511. Next base: position 7,511 of record CAIOTJ010000266.1, read on the forward strand.
CCCCCGGCACTTCCCCTTTCCACTCGATGTAAAAGCGGTGGAACGCCGGCTGGAGCAACTCTGTCAGCAGATGGCCGCCAGTGGAGCGAAGCAATACACCGCGGTCGAGCTGGCGGAGGGGTTTGTCCGGGTGGCCAACGCCAACATGATCCGGGCGATCCGCAACATCTCGGTCGCCCGGGGTTACGACCCCCGCGACTACGTCTTGGTGACCTTTGGCGGCGCCGGTGCGCAGCACGCCTGCGCCATCGCCCGCGAACTCGGCATTTCCCGGGTCTTGTCGCACCCCTTGTCCGGATTGCTGAGCGCGTTTGGCATCGGTCTGGCCGATGTGCGGCGGTTTGGCGAACAGGGAGTCCTGCGCCCCTGGGCACCCGAGGAGGCGGTCCGCCTGGAGCCCTTGTTTCAAGAGCTGGCCACGCGCGCCCGGAACGAGATTCTCGCCGAGGGAATCCCCGCGCACGAAATCCAGCCCGAGCAGCGATCGCTCGACCTCCGCTACCAGGGGGTCGAGGCCACGATCAATGTCCCCTGCCCCGTCGTCGCTGGACGCCCCCAGGCGGGGTTCGACTATGCCGCCCGGTACCACGCACTGCACCAACAACTTTACGGTTACCGGCATGAAACCCGTGGGGTGGAGATCGTCGCCGCGCGGGTGGCCGTCACGGGACGCACTCCGCAGCCGGACGAACCCATGCGCCCCGAGGTCGAACGCCGCCCGGCACCGACCGAAACCACCACCACCTGGTTCGGGGGGCAGTCGCTTGAGACGGCGGTCTTCACCCGGTCCCAGCTTCATCCCGGAGACCGCATCAACGGTCCCGCGATTCTCTGCGAACCCACCTCAACCGTCGTGGTCGAACCGGGGTTCGAGGCCCACATTCTTCCGCGGGGTGAGATCCTGCTGACCGACCTGGGAACCATTGGCAAGACCCGCGTCTCCACCGAGTCCGACCCCGTCCAGCTCGAGATCTTCAACAACCTGTTCGCGTCCATCGCCGAGCAGATGGGCATCACCCTCCAGCGCACGTCGTTCTCCACCAATGTGAAGGAACGGCTCGATTTCAGCTGTGCCGTGTTCGATTCCCAGGGGCAACTGGTGGTCAACGCCCCGCACATCCCGGTCCACCTCGGAGCCATGGGAGAGACCGTGCGGCGGATCATCGCCGACAATCCCCAGATTGCCCCCGGCGACGTGTTCGTCACCAACGATCCCTACCGTGGCGGATCCCATCTGCCCGATGTCACGGTCATCACGCCGGTGCACGACTCGGCATCAGGCCGACTTGTGTTCTTCACCGCCAGCCGCGCCCACCATGCCGAAATTGGGGGCATCGTTCCCGGCAGCATGCCCCCCTTCTCGCGGAACCTGGCCGAAGAGGGGGTGTTGATCCGGAACTTCAAGCTGGTGGATGCCGGCCGCTTCCGGGAAGACGAACTGCGGCAACTGCTGTTGTCGGGCCCCTACCCAACCCGGTCAGTGCGTGACAACCTGGCCGATGTCGCGGCCCAGGCGGCGGCCAACCAAAGCGGGGTTCAGCAACTGCTGACACTGGTCGAGCGGTATAGCCTGCCGGTGGTCGAGGCCTACATGGGACATATCCAGGCGGCGGCCGAACAAAAGATGCGTCAGGCCCTCGCCCGCATCCCCGACGGGGTCTACCGGTTTGTAGATCACCTCGACCAGGGATCGCCAATCGCCGTGGCGATCACCATCTCCGGCAGCAGCGCGACGGTCGACTTCACGGGAACCGGTCCCGTGATCACGGCCCCCGCGGATGGAGTCAACCCGGGCGGACTCAATCTGCATGCGAACCGCGCCATCGTCACCGCGGCGGTGTTGTATGTCTTCCGCTGCCTCATCAATGAAGACATTCCGCTCAACAGCGGCGTGCTCAATCCCGTGACGCTGGTCCTGCCCGAGTGTCTGCTGAATCCTCCGGAGCACGACAACCCGGCCCGGTGCGCGGCCATCGTGGGGGGAAATGTCGAAACCTCGCAGCGGGTGGTCGACGTGCTGCTGGGTGCTCTGCACCTCGCCGCCGCCAGTCAGGGCACCATGAACAACCTGACCTTTGGCGACGCCACCTTCGGGTATTACGAGACGATCTGCGGCGGTTCGGGAGCCACGGCGACGTCCGCCGGAGCCGACGCAGTGCACACGCACATGACTAACACCCGACTGACCGATCCCGAGGTGATCGAGCGGCGATACCCCGTGCGGCTGCACGAGTTCGCCATTCGGCGCGGCTCGGGAGGCCGGCCGACGGCCCCGCACGGGCACCGCGGCGGTGATGGAGTGATCCGCCGGATCGAATTCCTCAAGCCCCTGCGGGTCTCGATTCTGTCCGAACGCCGCGGACCCTACGTCCCCCAGGGGCTCAACGGCGGTCCTCCCGGTTCCCTCGGAATCAACTCGCTGTCTCGCGCCAGCACCGGACAGACCGAGATCCTGGGGGGCAAGGTGCAGCTCGATGTGGCGCCGGGTGACATCCTGACGCTCCAAACACCCGGTGGAGGGGGAGCCCTGCCGGCGGGATGAACCGTCGCGCGATCAGGCTCCGGTTGGGGCCGCCGGGGGTTCCGCTCCCTCGCCCGCCTCCTCACTCATCCGCCGACGAGTCGGCCCACTGCAGCCGTTCCAATTCGGCATGCAGATCGTCGTTCATGAGTCGCAACCGCTCGGTCAGATTGGCGACGGGTGTCTGCGTGAGCCCCGACGGATCACGGAACTGAGCCAGCGCTCCCAGGGCGAACGCCGTTCCCCGCACCGCCCGCCGCAACTGCACCCGGGCCATGACGCGGGCTTCCCGCAACAGTTCCCCCTCGGCGTCATTCCCCGACCACGAAGATTCGTCGGAGTCGGGCTCGTCCGCCGCATCGTCTTCCGGGTCGTCCGGGGGGAGATTGATCATCGCCTGGATCAGTCCTCCCGACAGATCCGACAGCCCCTGCAGCAGCGTGTCCCGCGCGTTGTCCAGCCCCGCCGTCAGTCCCAGCCGGCGCAGTTGGTCCATCAACAGATGACCGTCGGCCGAGAGATCCGTGGCCCGGTTCACGATCTCCGGCAGAGGGCGTTTCCAGGGAAGTCCGCCGCCAGGTCCCGAGAAGAAAATCCGCCCTTCCAACTTCGGGATGGGCCGTTCCTCCTCTTCCGCATCGTGGTCGGGGTCGAAGGGGGACGAATCGTCGTCCCCATCGCCGTCGGCCGACTCGAACAGGGCGGCCGCATCTTCCAGATCCTGCCCATCCCCCGCTTGCCAATCCGATTGATCAACGTCAAACAGCCCGGCATCATCGCCCGAATCTTCGCTGGAACCCGACAGCTCCTCGGGGAGGATCAACCGCAACTCCTCGGGGCGGGGCAAACCAGCCGACTCGAGGGCCCCCCGAATCGCCTGATCGATCGACTCTCCCGCCACCAGGCGTTCCTGGATCGAGCGCTGCAAACGCTCCTGCATGCGTCGGCGGAAGCGCTCAATCTGTTCCCACCGCTGCTCGGCGGTCCGTTCTTCCGGACTGCGGGGGGGATCCAACCGCGGTCCCCCCGACGGATCGAGCATCTGGGCGGGCTGCCCGAGCGTCTGTCGGACCACCGCCACCATGCGGGCCAACCGGGAGGCGACAATCTCGGGATCTTCCGCCGCCTCACCGCTCAGTCCGCGGAACCCGGTCTGCATCTCCCGCCCCGCCAGCGCCGACCAATCCCGGGCCAACCGCAACCCATCTCCCGAATCCCAATAGCCAGTCTCGTCCTGGACGTCGAGGTCCGAGACAAATTGCCGCTTCAGCTCGCGGAACATCTCGATGAGGGCCACATGCCCCTCCATCGAGCCCAGCCCCGTCTTCACCTGCACCCAGGGGGGCGCAGAGAAACCTCTCAACCCGGCCAATTCCAGATCGTGCAACCCCAGCAGCCACCCCTCGGGAGAGACAATCAGGCTGGTTGCTTCCTGGCCAGGAACCAGGTTCAACACGATGCCCCGGAACATCCGCTCGGGAGCACCGCCGGGCGTACTGCGCCAGACCCGACCCGTTCCCCCCAGTGCCAACGCCAGTTCCAGGATCCGATCTTCCAGATCTTCAACCCGCGACAACTGATCCAGCTTCCCACGGTAGTGGATTGTGACACCCATCCCCGCACTTTCTCAAAAGTCCAGGATCCGTTCGAATCGCCCCGGAAGGTGTTTCACGGCGGCAATCGTCACTCCCTGTCCATTCATGCTTGCCGGGGCCCCCCTGCAAGTCAAGTGGTTTGTGACTCGCCCGATTCGGGAAGCAACTCCAGCCGTTTCAGCAACCGCTCATCCAGCGCTCGCACCTGCCCCACCCGGCATGAGAGCCGATGCGGGCAGTGTCCCTGGCAGTTCTCGTCCCGATTGAACACCGGGAATTCACCCCGACGCATTCCCAGAACGATCCGCGGGACGACCCGCTCGAGGTCCTGCCGGGCGGCGGCCCACTCGTCGGATCCCAGCAGATCCAGTCCCGACCGGCTGCCCCGTTTCCCCGGCGCCTGCAGCCCCGCAGTAAATCCCCCCTCCTTCAGGTACCAGAATGCGGCCTGGGCCACGTCGGCTCGGGGCCCCGCCAGCCCCTGCTCCAGCACCGCCAGCACATACAACGGCAACTGCAAATTCGTCCCCAGCGCCACATCCTTTCGCGACAACGACTTTTTGCTCCCCGACTTGTAATCGACCACGCAAAAGATCGGCTGCCCCCCCAGCTCTCCCCGATCAATCCGATCGATCCGGCCCCCCAGTCGAACCTGCGATTCGCCAACCCCCATACAGACAGGCTTCCCAGCCCCCGGCGGCGACGCACTGTCGGCTCCCCCCGGGGTCTCGCCGAACGACTGCTCAAACAGCACCGGCTGGGGGATCACGGCAAATGTCGCCCGGCAACGCTCGATGTGCTTGTCCCATTGACGCCCATACTCTTCCCCCCACTCCGTCAACAGGGTGATCTCGACCTCGGCCAGCGCTTCGCGCAGGCGATCGGCGGGCGGATGTTCGTTGATCCGGCGCCGGATGATCTCGGCGAAGCGGCGGGCCAAATCCTCTCCCTTCGGAGGGATGGCGGGAGGCTCCCCCTGGACCAGATCCTGGTGATGCAGCTCGGCGAACGCACTGTGGATCAGCGAGCCGCGTTCGCCATGATCGGTGGCGAACTCGATCGCCTCCATCGGTTCCACCCGCAAGACGCGCTCGACAAAAAACTTGAAGGGGCATTGCCCATACAGCTCGAGATGGGTGGCGCTGAACTGCCGGGTGTTTGGAAACAGCCGCGCAAGCCAGCGCAGGTTGTCCGGGCACTGCAGCTGTCCATCGGCCGGTGTGAAGCCCGCGGTATGAAATCGCAGGGCATTCAGATCGCACGCCCGCAGGGTGTGTGCGATGGACCGCGACGTGGGGGGATGCTCTGCCGCGCGTGCCAGCAATTGCGGCCGTTTCTCCAGAGCGTCATGCAGGGCCCGCACGCGGAGGTCGGCGGACGAGAGAATACGCCCCGCCTGCGGAATGGGATCGAGCTCCACCTCCAACTGGTCCAGCGCGGGCTGCCGTTCGAAGAGGTCACGGACCGCGGTCACGTACGGACTGCAGGTCAGCGGGGCCCCCTCGGGAGAGATGGCCGGATACAGCAGTGTCAGCCCGCGGATGGCCCGCGTGCAAACCCGGTAGAACAGCAGCATCTCTTCCTGGGTGCGCAGGGCCTGGTGCCCCAACTGCAGTCCGCTGTCGTTCAGTTGCCGCCGCTCGAGTTCGCCATAGAGACAGTCGTCCGCCCGCCGCCGCGGAAAGCTCTGTTCGTCCAGACCGGCAAAAAACAACCAGGGGACGTCGAGATTCCGTACCTCGGCGGCCGACAACACCCGAATGCCCCCCTGCAACAGTCCCTGTCGGGGCTGCTCCTGCCGCCGCAGCAGGTCGGTCAGTTCCCGCAAGAACCCCGCCAGGTCGAGTTGCCGGGGGGGGTCTCCCGGCAACGCATCCACCTTGGCCGCCGCGAAGAGACTGTTGAGCAACCGCCCCCAATGCTCGGCATCGACCGAGTCGGCCCCTCCCCAACGCTGCAGGTGCAGGTGCTGGGGATCCGCCAGCTTCCGCAGTTCAATCGCCCACTCCCGCAGGGTATGCCGCGATCGCAACGGCTGCAGCCAGCCATCGAGGGTCCGCAAGAGATCCAGCGCCACAGCCGCCTGCCTCTCGCCTCCCGCCTCGTCCCCCCGGACCGCTTCCCGCGCCAACAGGTCCAGAATGCGCTGCCGGTCTTCACCCACCTGCAAGCGGCGCAGCGCCGCCAGGGTGGCCGAGACCCGCCGTTCCCCACGAGCGTCGACCGTGAAGGGCAAAAACGGCGAGCGCAGCGCATCCTGCAGTTGGTCGTAGGGCCAATCCGACTGTTCGAGCGTCAGCACCTTCCACAGCGCTCTCAGCACCGGGGCCTCCTGCAGCGACGGCACCCAGGCCAGGTCGAGCGGCAATCCCGCCGCCGGAAAGATCTGCCCCACCAGGTCGGCATAGTCCGCCACATCCCGGAAGACCACCACGATGTCTCCCGGATCCTCCCCCGCCAGCAGCAGCTGCTTGATCTTCGCCGCCAGCCACTGCACCTCTCCCCGCTGGCCCGGCACGGCGACAATCTCGAGCCCCCGGGCGTCTGCTTCCCGGGAGGTCTCCCGCACGTTGCCAAACAGATCCTCCGAAATCTTCCGCAGCCCCCGCGGCCGCGGCTCCTCCACCAACCCCTGTCCCCCGGCCTGCCAATCCATCACGCGGGCGTGCCGTGCCAACTGCTCGGGCACCCGGCGGCTCTTGGCAAACAGATCGGCCCGGCGCTCTCCCGCTTCGCCCGGCAAAGACAACAACAGCCGGCCCGCCCGGCTCGCCAGTTGCCCCAGGATTTCGTACTGGATCTGGTTGAAGTCATCGAATCCATCGACCACCACCAACTCCAGACAGGGAAAGGCCTCCCACGCCTTATCGCGCAGGCTCTCGCGCGCCCACCAGAACCGACCCTCCGCGTCGAACCACCGCTGCTGCTGCAGGACCGTTTGATACTCCGAGTAAATGCGGGTCAACTCCCGGTCACGCGGGGAGGCTCCGCGCCCCGCACAAGCCCGGGCGAGATCTTCTGGCCAGGTCTCCGCCCGTTTCAGTTCGGCAATAAACGACTGGACCAGATCGAGAAACCCGGAGGAATCGGCAATCGACGCAAAGTGCCGCAATTCTCCCGAGTCGCGCAGACGCCGGACCAGGTTCCGCAGCACGGTGCGCTGTTGGGCGGGAGACAGCGGAGTGACGGGCTGGGCGGTCCGTTCCAGAATCTGTTCCGCGAAGTCTTCGAAGGTCAGCACCTGCGGCTCGACCAGCACACCCCCCAGCAGAGCCGTCAACCGCTGCGAGATCTCGAAGGTCTCCCGCAGGTTGGGAGCCAGCCACAGGGTGGTCCCCAACCGCAGGTGCTGCCGCGCCTCACGCAGCGCCTGCGCATACAACTCGAGGAAGGCGGTGGTCTTTCCCGCGGCCGCGGGGGCGCAGACCAGTTCGATGGTTCCCGACATGCTTTAGGCCAGGATTTCGTCGATGACCTCGCCCCCCACGTCGGTCAACCGCTTGAACCGGCCCCCGTGGTAGAACGTCAGCTTTTCGTGGTCGAGCCCCGCCAGGTGCAGCAGCGTGGCGTGCACATCCCGCAGGTGACAGGGACGCTCGGCCGCCTTCTCTCCCAGTTCGTCGGTGGCTCCCAGGCAGAACCCACCCCGCGTCCCGCCCCCCGCGAACCACATCGTTCCCGCCCGGGGATTGTGATCGCGCCCAGGGGTCTGCTTGTTGTGGTTCGCCTCGTTGGTGTCGGGAGTCCGCCCAAACTCCCCTCCCCAGACCACCAGAGTGTCGTTCAGCAGTCCGCGCTGCTTCAGGTCACGCAGCAGCGCGGCCAGGGGCTGGTCGACCCGGGCGGCCGCCTTGCGGTGTCCCCCCGCCACATCATCGTGCGAATCCCAGCCCCCCGCCCAGATCTGCACAAACCGCACTCCCCGCTCCACCAGCCGCCGCGCCAACAGACAGCGGGAACCAAACGCCCGGGTCTCCTTCTGGTCGAGACCATAGCTGGTCTGGATGTGCTGCGGTTCCCCAGCCAGGTCAATCGTCTCGGGAATCTCGGTCTGCATGCGGAAGGCGAGTTCGTACGACGCCATCCGGGCATCCAGATCGGGATGCTGCGGACGCTGTTCGCGGTGCCGGCGGTTCAGACTGCGGACCAGCTCCAACTGCCGTGTCTGCTCCTCCCGCGATTCGGGAGATCGCAGGTCGAGCACCGGCCGCTCTCCACTGCGGAACTGCAGCCCCTGGTACTCGGCAGGCAGGTAGCCGTTGCTCCAGCTACTGTTCCCGCCGAATGGCTTGCCATCCCGCAGCACCACATACGCCGGTAGATTCTGGTTCTCACTCCCCAGACCATACAGCAGCCACGAGCCAATGGAAGGGTTCCCCTGGACGGGAAACCCGGTGTTGTAATGGAACAGCGCGGCGGGGTGATTGTCGCTGTCGGCATACGTCGACCGCAAAAAGGCAATGTCGTCGACGCAGCCCCCCACCTGGGAAAACAGCTCCGAGACATCCATCCCGCATTCCCCCCGCTTCTCGAACTTGAACGGGCTCTTCACAAAATACCGATTCCCCTTCACCTGGTTCGTCTTCACGTCCCCCCGGGCGAACAGCTGCCCATCCAGCTCCGCCAGCTTCGGCTTGGGGTCGAAGGTGTCCATCTGGCTGGGCCCCCCCTCCATGATCACATAGATGATCGCGCGGGCCCGGGGGGTCAAGTGCGACACCTTCGGGCGCAGGGCCGACTGCCCGACCGTCGGCTCAGCCCCCAGGACCCGGTCCTGAGCCCGGTCCTGGGCCAGCAGCCAACTGAGAGCCACCCCCCCCAGCCCAAACCCAGAGTTCAGCAGAAAGTCACGACGGTCGGCGAGAGTGGAAATCGGCATGGCGGGTGACAGGGGGGCGGACGCGGCAAGAAGTTCTGACAGGGCAGGCGGGATGCAAGACGCAGCCGGGCAAGGTCGGCGTCTCCACGAAAAAATCAGTCGAGGTAGAGGAACTCGCTGCTGTTCAGCAGCACCAGACACAACCGCCCCAGCGAGTCCAGCGGTTCACTTCCCGGCGCCGATGGCGCAGCGGCGGTGTCCTTCTCCGGTGCACCGCCAGCGGTCGCGACTGGCGTCTCCCCCGGCGAAGCCACCGCCAGCGACGAAGCGGGCTGGGTGAGGAACTGCAGGCACAGCGGCCGCTCGATTTCGTCGGGCCGACGGTTCAGCACCCGCTCGTACAGCCGTTCGACCTGGGCGGCCTGATCGGGGCCACACTCGCTCCGCAGCCGGTCGGCCAGAACCCGGGCGGCGTTGTGCGCCAAGTCTCCATTCAGCAGCAACAACACCTGCGGAGCGGTAATCGACGGGCGGCGACGCTCGCACGGTTGGTTGGCGTCGGCGATATCAAACACTTCCATGGCGGGATGCACCAGGTTCCTCCGCTGGAACATGTACAGGCTGCGCCGCCGGCGTTCTTCCTCACTCGACACGGGCCAGTCGAAGAATTCGTACTTCAGTTCGACCCCCGCCGGCAGTTGCTCGAAGAACCCCGGCCCCCCCGCCTCGCGATTCAAGCGGTCCGAGACCAACAACAGCGCGTCGCGAACCCCCTCGGCATCCAGCCGTCGGAACGCTCCCCGCCATAACAGGTGATTCGCGGGATCGATCTGGGCCGCCTGCTCGGCCTGCGGATGGGTCGTCCCCGCGCGGTACACGCGCGACAACACCACCTGCCGCACCAGGTGCTTGACCGACCAGCCGTGATCGATGAAGTCGCGGGCCATGAAGTTCAGCAGCCGCTCGTTCGATACGCCCGACCCGGCCACGCCAAAGTCGTTGGCGGTCGCCACCAGCCCCTGCCCCAGCAGGTGCTGCCAGATGCGGTTGACGAAAACCCGCGCGGTCAGGGGATTGTGTGGGCTGGCGATCCACTCGGCCAGCCGCAGACGCTGTCGCTCGGCAGGGAACCGTTCCGTCTCCGTCCGCTCAAACAACGGAGAATCCCACGGGGAAACAGAAGACAGAAATCCGGTCGACACCTCCGCGGCCGGATCAAACGGATCCCCATTCCGCAGGACTTTGGTGGGAGTGACCTTGTCGGCGGGCAACCGGGTCAGCGACACCGCCTGTGGCCGGAAGCGTTGCCCAAAGTTCTGCTCGACCCGCTTCTTGGCGGCTTCGAGTTGCTTCACCTCTTCGGGGGTGATCACCTCGTTCTTCTTGACGATTTCCTCGAGGATCCGCTCGGGGGTGATCTCGGCTGCGGGCACCCCCAGTGGACCAGCCAGCTTCTCCTTGACCTTCGCCAACAGTTCGTCGAACGCCTGCTGCGCCGCCACCCGCTCGGCTTCCGCCGCCACCCGGCCCCGCTCCACCGGACCAGTCAGCTCTTGCGGCAGCAGGTCGCACGGCCGATCTCCCCGGTCTTCGACCCCTACAAACGCCTGCAGCCGGTAATAGTCGGCGGTCGGAATCGGATCGAACTTGTGGTCGTGGCACCGCGCGCAGCCCAGCGTCAGCCCCAAAAAGACACTCCCCACCGCCGAGGTCATCTCGTTCAGGAAATCCTGCCGGCGGTGCTCGGGGGTCATGTTGTCCGCCTCCCACGGCCCCAGCCGGTAGAAGCCGGTCGCCACCAGTCCTTCGACAGCCCCCTCCAGCAGGTCGCCCGCCAGTTGATCCTTCACAAACTGATCGAACGGCTTGTCGGTCTGAAACGCCCGCACCACGTAGTCGCGATACCGCCACAGCGTGTGCCGTTCACCATCGATGGCGAAGCCGTCGGTGTCGGCATACCGGGCCACATCCAGCCACAGTCGTCCCAGCCGTTCACCAAAGTGGGGCGAGGCGAGGAATTGTTCGACCACGGCCAGCCGGGCCTCTGCATCAGGCCGGGGATCGGCCAGAAAACTCTGCATCTCCTCCACCGACGGAGGCAACCCGCGCAGATCGTTCGACAGCCGCCGCAGAAAGGTGCGCCGATCCACTTCCACAGCCTGGGTCAGCCCCGCCTCCCGCAGCCGGTCGAGAACGAACAAGTCGATCGCCGTGTCAGCGGGCGCCTCAGCGGATGCCGCCGGAAGATCGATCCGCGAGGGAATGGGGGTGAAGGGAAAACCGCGCTCGGCGGCCGGCAACACCCGCGTCGCGGCCAGCCACAGCACGCCCGCCGTCATCCACAGCCAGATTGTCCCACCGCGCCGCGCCATGCTGGTCTCTCCGTTCCCCGGTTGATGGTCTGAACAGAATACCAGACTGGGACGGAACAAGGCAAACTTCCCTCGGTGCGCGGAGCGTGGCGAAAACGGGCCTGACGACATCGCGAAGTTAGCATGCTCGCCAAAGTCATGCCCACTATATTTCCGGACCTTCCACGCAATTGCTCATTGGATCTCGGAAACGACCGATCCAGTGAGTCCGTCGCGGGTCCTCAGCCCCGCAGATTCCGGATGCGGTCGGTGGGTCGGACCAGCAGCCAGGCCAGCGCGGCGGCGATGTTGATCCCCGCAAAGAGCCACAACACCAATTCCCAGCGGCCATCTCCCCGCGCGGCGATCTGATCGAACAGCGCCCCCACCTGCCGGGGACAATGAAAGGCCCCCAGCGAGCCCACCATGTTCATCACCGCCATCACCACCGGGGTGTACCGGCCCCCCAGGTCCATGGCGGTGGCCCAGGTGGCGGGACTCGCGAGAGCCGAGAACACCGCCCCCGCCGAGACCACCAGCACCAGCGTCAACGGATCCCGCACCGGCAGCACCGCCACAAAGGCCAACCCCGACAGCAGCATCCCCGCAATGGCCGCCCCACTGCGGCTCAGGTACTGTCGCCCCGTCTTCTGGAAAATCCAGTCGACCACCACTCCGGCCGCCAGGCTCCCCAAGAGAATCGCCGTGGTGGGGAGCGTCGCCAGCTGACCGGCCCGCTCCACCGAGACGCCATACCCCTTCTCCAACAAGGGGGCAAACCAGGTGCTGAAGAGCTCGTAGGCATACGCCCGGCAATACGCCTGGACGCAAAACGCCCAGAACGACAGCGAGCCCAGCAACGCCCCCGCCAGCGGCCAGCCCAGCAGAGCCAGGGCTGGGCGATCGCCACTCTCGGCGCTCGACCGTCCGGCGGCGATGCATTGCCGCTCGGCCACGTTGACCTGGCGATGCTCGGCCGGCGCATCGCGGAACCACCACCAGAACAGCCCGCTCCAGCCCAGTCCGGCCACCGCGTAACACTGCAGGGTCACCCGCCAGCCCAAGGGTTCCAGCAGGACCGCGGTCAACCCCGAGGCGGCGATCGAGCCCAACTGCATCGCCGCCGCCACGACCGCGCTGGTGACTCCGCGGCGATTCACGGGAAACCAGTCGGCCACCACCTTGGCGATGCACGGCACCAGCCCCGCCTGCGCCACCCCCAGCGCCAGCCGGGCGGTGCTCAACTGGTCGGCGCTCTGACTGAAACTGGCCCAGATGGTGCAAACCGACCACGCCGCCGCCAGCAGTGCCAGAGTCTTGCGCACGCCCCACCGGCTGGCCGCCAGCCCCCCGGGTATCTGGCACAGCAGGTAGCCCAGATTGAAGGCCCCCAGCACCTCCCCCATCGCGGTGTCCGAGATGGTCATCTCCCGCGCGATGGTGGTGTTGGCCGCCCCCAGCGAGCGGGTCATGTACGCACTGGTCGCCGCCAGGGCCACCAGCGCCAGCACACCAAACCGGACCCGCGAGGGGCGCTCGTGCGGGTCAGCCGACATCGCCGGGCACCTCAAGAAACCGGCGCAGCACATTCGAAGTGATCCGCGACACCGCCCCGTCAATCGGGCAGGCCAGGGTCCAGTTCAGCGAGCCGGCCGAGAAGACCGCCCCGCCCGACGGCGTGCTGTAGCAGACACAGTCGGCCCCGCTCCCGTTGGGATTCTGCCCTTTCGCCAGGTGCACCGTCTGCGGCGGCGAATGGGGCGACAGCTTGTCGAGTTCGAGCCCCGAGGCGCCTCCGGGAGTGCGGCCATTGAGGCTGCGTCGCCCGAACAGGTCGCCGGTCTTCAGGCCGGTCCCCGCGAACGCCCAGTGATCCCCCGCGAGCACTTGATAGGGCGCTCCACTGCGGTAGCCATCGTGCGAGTACGCCACCCCCAGCAGACACGCCTCCGATTCGCCCCGCAGGTCGTGGCGCTCTTCCGCCCGGCATTGGATCGTGGTCTCGTCGACGAATTCGAACTCGCACAAGAACCCACATCCGGCCAGGTACATCAGCCGTCCTCCGCGCTGCCATACCCATTCCTTCAGGGCGCAGTACATCTCCCGCGTGACATACTCGTTGTGGGTGTTCAGCAGCACCACCTGGTACTCGTCGAGGGGAATGCGGCCGAAGTGCAGCTCGGTCTCGGAGTACAGGTCAAACGCAAACCCTTCCCGCTCGAGCCAACCCAACAGTCGCCATTCGCCCGGGGCATAACAGCATTCGAGCCGTCCGTGGATCACATCGGTAATGCGGGTCCCTTCCGGCACGCAGTTGGCCGGTTCGGGACGGTCGAAGCTGAGGGGGGCCCCCCGCAGCTCGAAGGGCCAGGTCCCCGGCGCGGTGTACCGCTCGAGATCGGTCCGGGCATGTACCGTCGGCCGCGAAAGCAGCGAGCGCTGATTCACGTAGTTGCTGCGGCCGCCAAAACTGTTGTAGGCGTTCCAGGTCACGTTCGACGTGAGGACGCAGATCCGGGCCGTCGGGCGGGCCGGCTGCACGATCCAGGGGAACGAAAAAAACTCCCCCGCGGCATTCTTCACGTGGAAGTAGTACAGCCCCGTCCGCGCGGGGGCCGCCTGCTTCTGCTGGTGCCACGCCGAACCGTAGCCCACGGTGTTCCACCGCACCCCCGTCTGGGTGAAGTCTCCGTCAGGCAGCAGTTGGCTGGTCGGGCGCGGGCCGTGATCGTCGAACCACCCCAGATCCTCGACCAGGGTCTGGTTCCAGCCATAGTGCCACAGCGAGAGGTGGTAGGCGCAGGACGAATGGATGCGGAACTCACCCATCCCGCCCGCCGTGATCCACTTCGGCCAGGCGTAGCCCAGCAGCCGGTCCGACAGCAGCCGCACCTGCACTGGCTCGCCCCCCGTCCCTGCCACTCGCAGAGTGACCCGCTTGCCCCCGTAGCCGGGGCAGGCGAAGCTCAGCTCGTACTCCCCCGGGGGAAGATCGGCGTGAAACGAACCGTCGGCCAGGGAGGCAACTCCCGCATGCACGCCGGGCCCGACAATGGCAATGGAGACCCCCGACAGGGCGGTGTAGGTCTCGTCGCTGACATACCCCAACAGCACGATGGCAGTCTCCCCAATCTGGGCGATGGCGTGGCCGTGACCTCGGGTGGAATCCGCAACGAACGTGGTTCGGCAGGCCGCCCGTGACCGGCATCGTGGCGATTCCTGTCCAGCCCGTCCAGCACACCCCTGCCGACCCGGCCCGGCGGCTAAGGAAAAAGAAAGACCGGCCGCAGCGGCTTTCCATGCACGCTGCGGCCGGTCAGTCATGACAACGGCATCTTGCCTGTTGTGCCCCCCCCTCTCGAGTCGAGCAGTTGATGGGGTGGCCGGCCCACACGCAGTGCCTGGAACCGGCCTGCGCGGTCAAATGGCCCCGGCGCCGGTCTCGCCCGTCCGAATCCGAATCACTTCGGCAATGGGGGTCACGAAGATCTTGCCATCCCCCACCGACCCGGTCCGGGCGGCTGCGGTGATCGTTTGCAACACGGTCTCCACTGTCTCATCGGGAACCACAATCTCGATCTTCACCTTGGGCATGAAATCGACGGTGTACTCCGCACCGCGGTAGGTTTCTTTATGCCCTTTCTGGCGGCCGAAACCACGCACTTCAGTGACCGTCATCCCCAGAATGTTCTTGGAGGTGAGAGCATTTTTGACCTCCTCGAGCTTGTAGTGACGGATGATCGCTTCGATCTTCTTCATGGGGAGAGCTGCACGGCGGAGATGAGGGCTGAAACCACAACCAAACGAGATTCCGAACCGCACCGCACGCATTTCGGAACGCGTCGCAAATCAGCAACCTGCGTGCCTGAAAGACAAAATCCCGGGTCTGTGCCCGATCCCCCCCAGAAAGAACCGATTTTGTGGCACCACGTCGTCCCACCGGGCACCACATCCGCCAAGCCCGACCTGCCGCGGAAGTCGTCGCGGCATGTTGAGTGGACATGCAGCCGTGCTGATAAAATGGGCAGCACCCCTGCGATCGGAAGGCCATCTGACAGCCCGCGGACCGTGCACGCGATTTGTTCGGGCGGGGCGCAGCGGCGAGTTGCCTTCGGGATTCTCTTGATCTGCCTCGAACGAAATCGATGGGTGGACTGAAACACTTGTCCACAGTGCGGAATGAGATTCGCGCGCGGTTGGTTCGATTTTTGCCGTACACATTCTGCGGAGGGTTGCGCTCACTCCCACCACCACCGTTTTGGACGGTGGTTCGGCCCATTTCCGCTGGCAGCCCGCCATGAAGCATGTCACCCTGATTGTCGACTCCGCCTCCCCTCCCGGGCAGCCGGATCGCTTCGCGTCCGTCATCCCTTCTTATCGTGCTCCTCAAAGCGTCGAGGCCAATGCCTGCCTGAGTATCGAAGTCCGCCTGTCACCCGCCCGCGCGCAATTGTTGGTGGACCTCTTGCTGGAACTCGAACGGGAAGAGCAGCATGGGTCGGGAGTCGAGGAATTGATTGGCACTTTGCTGCGGAACCAACTGAAGGATTCCGATCACCTCGCCGGCGAACTGTTCGACAAAGTGATCTCGAATGTCGAGAAAGTGGTCATCCAGCACGCCTACGAAAACTGCAACCAGGTGCAGACCCGCACCGCCGAGCACCTCGGCATCGACCGCAACACCCTCCACAAGAAACTGCGGCGGTACAACCTGCTGAAGTGAACCAAGACCCCGTGGTGACAAACCTATTTGGTTTGTCAGTCCAAAACCCCGGCCTCCCAAACACTTCCCCCGCCCGCCAGTTCTCACAGACCTCGCGTCGGTCCGTGATTCCAATCTGTGGCTAAGGGGCCCCGCCGCGCGAGAGCCGCCATCCGTGGTGACAAACCTATTTGGTTTGTCAGTCCAAAACCCCGGCCCCTCAACATCCTCCTGAATCCAATCTCATTCCAGGCGGCGCAGCCGTGCAAGCCCCCTCTCCCGCGACACAACTTTCGGTCAACAGATCCCGGGCCGCTGCGGGAGCGGGTGGGGGTGAGGGCGAAACCGCCGCACGGGTCGTTGGCGGCACCTCGAGGCAGGGCCCCCAATCCGTGGTGACAAACCTATCTGGTTTGTCA
>CAIOTJ010000267.1 GCA_903861195.1 uncultured Planctomycetaceae bacterium
CATCCCCTCGGCGTCCCGGCTGAATGGCGATTGGCCGTCGCCGGCGAATCCCACCTCCAGCACCGGGGCCATGTGCCCCTTGAAGACCAACGTCGGCTGCACCGTGGAGTCGAGTGCCTGCGGATTGTTCCAGACCAGCACGGTCCCCTCACCATCCCCTGTGATCAACTGGGTCGAATCGGGAGCGAAGCCAAGCGTGGTGATGGGGGCCGCGTGGGCCGAATTGCGGGTCGCCAGTAGCCGGTACCCCTCGGTCTGGAAGAGCCGCAGGTCTCCCGAAACATAGGGGTTGAGAGCCACCAGTTGGCCGTCATGGCTGAGGACCGCGTGACTGATGGTGCTGCGCAGGTCCAACTGTCCTGGCAAAGGCCGCACCTCTCCTGTCGTGGAGTCCCGACGCCAGGCAATGGCCACGTTCCCCACATTCCCCAACCCCCAGGCCAGGAACGTTGAGCCGTCGTCACTGAGGCTGAGGCCGCGGGCATCCTTGACGCTCAGCGTCACGGCAGGCTGTTCCCCGGTCAGATCGAGCCACTCGGCGGAGCGGTCCATCACCATCACCAGCCACCGAGCGTCACGCGAAAAGTGAAACTCCTGGATGTTCGCCGGCGCGGGGCGGCGCAGCACCTCGGCCGCGGTTTCCGGATCAACCACCACCAACTCCCGCCCCAGTCCACAGGCCAGCCGGCTGCCATCGGGAGACAGCGCGGCCCGGGAGGTCCCAGGGGGCAGAACGCGCAGCGGCACACCCTCCGCGACCGTTTCCTGACTCAGATTCCAGTGTTGTCTCCGGCCCTCGCGGTCGAGAGTGACCAGCGACTGTGCCCGGGGCATGGCCACCGACACAATCGAACGGGGCGCGGCGGGAATTCGCCGCGAGCCACTCTCGGGAAGATTCCGGAAATAGTGCCACTCAAACCCCCGGCGATCGCGCTGCCCCTCGGCCGTCGGAGAGACATCGTGCCGGGCCAGCCGCGCCAGGTAACTGGCCGGCGACGAGCGGGGATCGTTCCACAGGAACGGCAGCAGCTTCATGTCCGAGGTGTACAGGTCCTGCCGGTTCTGCTCTTCCAGTATCCGCGCCCGTCCCAGGCTCTGCACCGCCTGTTGCTCGGCTTTCTTCGCGCGATGAGTTTCACGCACGGCTTGGCGGGCAGATTCATGGGCGTCGTTTTGGGCAGTCTTTGCCTGGCGCGCCGCCTGGGACGCTTTCACCGCCGACTCCGACGCCTTCTCGCGCTCCAGGTCGGCAACCGTCCGCTGCCGCAGCGCCTCCTGGCGGGCCATCAGGGCGACCACCGACGCCAGGAGCGCCAGACCGGCAACACCCGCCAGTATTCGCGCCAGCCTGCGCTGCCGGCGGGCGGCCCGCTGCTCCACCTCCAGCCGGGCCCCCTGCACCACCCGGTCCGATTCCGCCATCCGCAACTTCTGGGCGACCGATTCCTGGTAGGTGACGATCGCGGCCGCCACGCCCCCGGCATCAGTCGGACGATCGGCCGGCTGCCGCTGCAGACAGTGCCGCGTCAACTCCACCAGCGCGGGGTCGGCCCCCGACGCGGCCAGCCGCTGGTGGCAGGCGTCGAGCTTCCCCCCCGTCGCCTGCTGCATCACCCCGCTGTCGACCTGCTGCACATAGGGCGGTTTTCCCGTCAGAATCTCGGCGAGAATGCCCCCCAGCGAGAACACATCACTGCGGGCATCGAGCTGGTCGATCTGTCCCAACGCCTGCTCGGGAGGCATGTAGGCGGGGGTCCCCAGCACACACCCCATCTGCGTCACGGCATCGTCCGGAACCGGCGTCGTGTCGCTGCCCGTGCGGTGCGTCTTCAGTCCCGGCAGCGCCGGTGGCGTTCCCGGGCCCACCTCTCCCCGGCCCGGCCGGTCTCCCAACACCTTGGCCAACCCCCAATCCATCACCTGCACTTCACCAAACGCTCCCACCATAATGTTGGAGGGTTTGAGATCGCGGTGCACCACCCCCCGGCTGTGGACGTAGGCCATCGTCTGGCAGATCTGCAGAAAGATCCCCAGGAACCGCCCCTGATCTTCCCGGGGGTCGGTGCGGCGCTGCAGCAATTCGGCCAGGGTCTCTCCCTGAACCAGCTTCATGCTGAAAAACGGTCGCCCATCTTCAAACACCCCCAGCTCATGCACGGGGGCGATGCCCGGGTGCTGCAGTTGCCCCCCAATCTGCGCCTCTTCAATAAAGCGGTTCACCACCCCCTGCTTGTAGGCCTGCGATTCATGCAGCACCTTGATCGCCAGATCGCGTCCCAGGTGTTCGTCACGGGCTTTCAGCACCACCCCCATGCCACCCCGGGCAATCTCTCCTTCCAGCCGGTACCGTCCGTCCAGACCCATCGGCTGAAAGGGAACCGCCCGGGGAGCAACCGGCAGGGTGTGTTGCCCGGCCCGATCCGGAAGAGCATCGGCAGACGTCCGCCCGACTTCGTCGACCGGCCGTTCTCCGGAGGGATCCGAATCCGCATCCGCCCGCAGGGTTCGCTCCGTGACATCCGTCAGTTCCCCGGGGTTCGCCGCCAACGTGCGCTCGGGCTCCGGATGGGACACTCCGGTCACATCGGGAGAGTCGCTGGCCACGGTGTGGTCGGTCGCTGGTGGCGGTTCCGCCGACCGCTGGTCGAGCGTGTGCAGCGTCTGGTCCAGACGCCGTCGCAGCGAGGGATCGCCGGCACACGAGACATCCAGAAACTGGGTGCGCTGCGCCTCGTCCACAATTCGACTCGCCTGGCTCAGCAGATCTTCGAACCGATCGCGGGGTTCCGTCATGACGCCACACCCTCCCCTGCCCAACCCTGTTCCACATCCCCATTTGCAATCGCCCAGGGGACTGCCAGCGGCTCTCGCGGGAAAACCCGCGACAGCCCCCTCCGTCTCTGCCTGAAACGTAGTCCGCCCCCCCCGGCGATGCAACGCTGCGATCTCCCACCCCGAGGTTCTTCTCCCCCCAACATCCCTGTCCATTGGCCGACAGAGCCAGTGCCCCAAGCCCCTCTTGGGTTGGCTCCCCCACAGCGGGGCCCGGGCCAATCCGTATTCCTGCGCTGCCCATCGGATCTGTTCTTCCCCATCCCCGCCCGGCCGAACGGCCAGAAACCGCCCCCCTGGGCCACCAACCCTACTGGATCAAAACCTCCAATCCGCCCCCCTCCCCACCACGCGCCGAAAGGGCCCAGCCAACGGGTCGCGGGGGGGCGGACCTCCGTGTCCGCTCCGCTGGACATCCCTCTGCAAACCCCCGCCCCAATGGGCAGTCCATCTGCCTGGATCGGAACCCCATCCGCATTCGATCGCCAAACATCTCGAGAAGAGCAAAGTCCGACACCCGCCCAAGCCATTCCCTGAAGGGGAAATCTTCCATAGCCCAGGGTTGACGCGCAGCGGCTACCCTGGGTAGGGGACATTCAAAATG